>JBCDJE010000129.1:0-8922 GCA_038748185.1 Bacteroidota bacterium | reverse complement strand
ATGGGGACTTATCTAAGCCAAACGCTACGGTTTTCGGGAGTACAAATAGGGTTGGCATACGGGGCAGTATCAGTGGCAGCCATGGTCTCACCAGTATTTGTAGGCATGATTGCTGATCGCTTTTTTCCTACTGAAAGAATTCTATCTTTTTTACATTTATTTGGCGCAGTTGTATTTGTGCTCATCGCCAATGCCGATGAATTTAGTTGGTTTTATATTTTATTTCAGTTGTATGCGATTTGTTTCATGCCTACAGTAGCACTTACTAATTCTATTTCTTTTAGAAACCTGAATGACCCTGATAAACAATTTCCGGGAATAAGGGTATTGGGTACTATTGGGTTTATTGCAGCTGTTAATGTCGTAAGTTTTTCAGGTTGGGAGGACAAAGCAAATATGTTTTATTTAGCAGCAGGATGCTCTGTACTCATGGGGATTTACTCTCTTGTTTTGCCCCATACGCCACCCAAAGATAAAGGCTCTAAAGTAACCATGAGTGATGTGTTGGGGCTAAAATCGTTAAGTTTATTGAAAGAAAAATCATTTTTAGTATTCTTTATCGCTTCCATCCTGATCTGCATTCCCCTTTCTTTTTATTATGCATGGGCAAATCCATTTCTCAACGAATTAGGCATGGCTAATGCGGGCGCGAAAATGACATTAGGACAGATGTCAGAAACGGTTTTTCTTATCATTATGCCTTTCTTTTTTAGGCGGTTAGGGGTTAAATGGATGCTAATTGTAGCAATGATCTCTTGGGCACTACGCTATGTATTGTTTGCTTACGGCGACTTAGGGCCAATGGTATGGATGCTGTATGTAGGTATCATTCTTCATGGCATCTGTTACGATTTTTTCTTTGTAACAGGGCAAATTTATGTAGATAATAAAGCTGGAGAAAAGATTAAAGGAGCAGCGCAAGGACTCATTACCTTTGCTACTTATGGTGTGGGTATGTTTATTGGTTCTTATATTTCAGGAGAAATTGTAGAAATGTATACACTTGAGCAATCTGGTGATGCTATAGAAAGGAATTGGGAAATGATTTGGCTTGTACCGGCCGTGTTATCTGTTGCTGTACTAGTAATTTTCACAATCTTCTTCAATGAAAAGAAAACAGTTGAACAACCAGAGCAAGTGCCTGTATAATGCTTTTTCAGCTTAACCTAAACATTCCACTTTTTTTGAAAAGTGGAATGTTTATTTACTCAATGATACCCAGTTAGTTCAAACTCGGTGAGTTAGAAAGTTTTAAATCAAATACAACGGTAACCTCCTCACCAGTTTCAATTGTGCCAAACATAGCAGATGGTGGAGTAATACCGTAATCAGTCATATTGATAGTATAGCTAGCATTAAGCATAAGTCGTTCATCCACATCTTTGGTCACTTTACCTTTAACTTCAATATCCTTTTCAATACCTATTAGGTTTAATGTTCCTTTGGCTGTAACATTACCGTCATTATCAGTTTCAGCAGGGTCAGTTAATTCAAAAGAAATAGTTGGAAACTCTTCTGCTTTCAGTGCTGTATATGTCTTCTGATCCATTACATCTTTCCCACTCTTAATAGAAACAGATGAAACAGTCAATTTTAGATCAGTTATGCGTACCGAAGATTTAGAAGTAACTGCAGACAGTTTTAGATCAGTATCTTCAATTACTGACTCCCACCCATGTAAGGTAGAAGTTCCTTGAATTTTTGCTGTAACAGCTTGATCTAAGATATAGGTATCTTGTGCAGCTAGTGAAGGGGATAAAAAAATAATTACTGCTACTACTATGGGAATAAAATTGACAAAGCTTTTCATAAGAAATGTTTTTATTGAATATATGAAAGTATATCAAATCTATTACATCAGGTTTGCAATCTACATGATACCTATCAATAGCATCGATGATAAGCATCACTATTCCTTTTGTCAAATACTAGGCTGTTTATGCAAATGACCCTATCTTCACCTAATGGAATTACAGAAGAAAAATTACAACTTGAATAGGGTAATTCTAAAACTTGCCATTCCTAATATATTAAGCAACTTAGCAATCCCTTTATTAAGTTCAGTAGATACGGCATTGGTGGGTCACCTACAAGGACTTGAATATTTAGGGGCAGTAGCTGTAGGAGGCATGATATTCAATTTTATATATTGGGGATTCGGTTTTCTTAGAATGGGCACGACCGGACTAACAGCACAAACTTTAGGTGAAAATAAACATATAGAAAGTGCTTTAGTACTCGGCAGGGCACTCACAATTGCAGGAGCTATTGCTGTGATTTTACTACTTTTTCAAGTTCCCATTGCTTCATTAAGCATGTATCTTATCAAAGCTTCCCCTGAAGTTGAAGTTTTTGCACGTAGTTACTTTTTTATAAGAATTCTTGCGGCACCAGCCACATTAGGCATTTACGCTATACAAGGTTGGTTTCTTGGAATGCAAAATGCTCGTTTCCCACTTTATTTAGCCTTAGTTACCAACTTAAGCAATATATTATTCAGCGTAATATTTGTGAAGATTTTTCGGATGCATTCAGATGGCGTTGCTCTTGGGACTGTTTGCGCACAGTATATAGGATTGTTAATTGCCCTTATCTTACTCCGTTGGAAATATAAAAGTTACTTAACAAATATAAGCATAAAACCCATGCTTGAGAGATCAGCTTTAACACGGTTCTTATTTGTTAATAGCGATATATTTATCAGAACAATATGTTTAGTTTTTGTTTTCAGTTATTTTACTGCTGCTTCAGCCTATTTCGGTGATGATATTTTAGCAACTAACACCATTCTGATGCAATTTTGGGCGATATTGGCTTATGGTATCGATGGGTTTGCCTATGCTGCTGAAAGCCTTGTTGGTATGTATGTTGGGGCTAAAAATAGTCTTTCTCTCAAAAAACTTATCCGTTACCTTTTTTATTGGGCTGGCGGCCTAGGATTCCTTTTCAGCTCCGTATTCTGGCTTTTTGATCGCCCGTTATTAAAAATTTACACAGATAAACCTGATATTATCGCTTTAGCGCTAAAATATATCTGGTGGACAATTCCTGCACCACTCGTTAATGGTATTTGTTTTATTTGGGATGGTGTATTTCTTGGCGCTACTGACACTACTGCTCTCAGAAACTCAATGATTTTCTGCACCTTTTTTATATTTATCCCTTGCTATTTTTTATTACGTGACCATTGGGGAAATTCAGCTCTTTGGTTTGCTATGACACTTTTTATGATAGCAAGAGGTGTTACACTTTCAATCTTTGCCTATTACCGAATAAGCAGATGGACAGCAATAAAATAGCTGTTTTTCAAGTCTTCTGTGATTCCCAAAGTCTTTTTGAAAAACGATTGGCACTAAATAGTGAAAGATCAAATGAAGGTGTTTCATTCAGCGCCAATTCCGACAAAATTTTCCCAACAACATTAGAAAACTTGAACCCATGCCCTGAAAAACCACAGGCAAAACTTACTTGCGGGTAATCTGGGTGAATATCGATAATAGCATGTAAATCGGGTGATTCTGTATGCATACAAATACTGGTAGCAGTACATACACCATTTAAGTCTGGGACATACTCTTCCAAATATAATTTCATTTGTTCGGTATCTTTGGGATGCACTTCTCTATCAATATTATTTGCCGTGCAAAATTCCCTAAAAGGATGATTCGCATGTGGATAAAAAGCTACTTTGCATCCTTTTGTTTTTTCTCCTAACATAGGAAAAGCATATATATCGAGGTTTTTCTCAACATTCCACAAGAAGATAGGAAACTTACCAAGCGCAAAAGAAGCGCCGTACTGCTTTGGTTGCATCCAAAATTGTACGATCCTTTCAGGCTTTATAGTTATGCCCAATTCTTCTATCATGCCTTTTGCCCAAGACCCGGTTGTTACAATAAGTTTTTCAGTGAAATAATCTCCTCTATTTGTTTTCACTCTAATACCTTGTTGGTAGTTTTCGGCATCCCAAAATTCAACTAATTCGTTTAAACCCAATTGTGCCCCCAGCTTTTTAGCTATTGTCAATTGGTTTTTAACAGCATTTTCAGGTTTAACATAGCCTGCTAATTTATCTAGCAATGCCCAAGTATTTGGCTTAGGTTTAAATTGTGGAAACTTGGTAATAATCTCTTTATAGTCAAGTATTTCATAAGGTAAATCGTAAGCCTTGGCACTTATTTCAGATCTTTCTACAATTGAATTCTTACGATCACCCATCATCAATGCTCCGGTAATTTCAAAAAACTGATCTCCACTGTCTCTTTCAACTTTTCGCCAAAGCTCATAGGCAGATTTTAAAATAGGTATGTATTCCTTCCCTTCATAATAAGCTTGCCTAATTATTCTTGACTCTCCATGTGTTGAACCAAATTGATGTGGGGGTTCATATTGATCTATTCCCAATACTCTCTTTCCTTTCTCAGCTAGTTGATATAAAGTAGCACTTCCCATTGCTCCTAAACCTATTACTATTACATCAAAAGTTTTTCTATTAAATAGCATACCTAGCTTTTACTAATAATTAAGGGTTTTAAATTACGAAAAGAAAATGTTTTAAGAAATGTGTCAATTTCAAAAAAACAATATTGGGGTGAATACGCTTTTTATCAGTTTGCTCCATTTTTTTTAACATTGAAGGCTATTTGTTACAACAATTTACAATAGAAACCTTACTACCAAATATGCTTCAAATAAAAGGCTAAATAACTTCAAACTACTTTAAATAAGGGTGATTTAACATGAAAAATCATTTGTTTATTTAAAACTAAAAGATTACATAATTACTTATATAGTTAGATTCTAAGCGGATATCTACTTCAAAATAAAGTTAAAACACGAATCTTAATCATGGGAAAATTAGAGGTTATCAAAGGCGATATTACCGAACAAAAAGTCGATGCAATAGTAAATGCCAATAATACCAATCTTTTGAGTTATGAAGGAAGTGGCGTAAATGGAAAAATTATTGAAAAAGGTGGAGATGCTATTGTTCAGGAATGTAAAAAAATAAGGATAAAGATGGGAAGCCTTTCACCAGGGCAGGCTATCATTACTACCGGAGGTAATCTACCTGCTAAAAATGTGATTCATACAGTAGGCCCTGTGTGGAAAGATGGTAACAACAAAGAAGAAATGTTACTCACTGACTGCTACGATAATGTTTTAAAAACAGCTGCTCAATATAACATTAAAAGCATAGCTTTTCCCAACATAAGTACAGGATTTTACAATTTTCCTAAAGAAATAGCTGCTGAAATTTCGGTTGGCACTTGCCTATGGTTCTTAAAACAAGAAGTTGGCAAAAAAATCGAAAAAATTGTTATTGTATGCCATAATGAAGAAAATTATGAACTATGCAATGATGAGTTGGAAAAAAACCAAGCGTAAAAAGCTTAGTTTTTTTGTAAATACTTCTTCTAAATATCACTAATTTGCAGTTTTAAAATGATAAGGCTATGAACCTAGGATTTAGTGAGACAGAAATCGATAAAGTAGATACCGCTTCAAAAAAAAATAACTGCAATTTTATTTTTCAAGAAAATGTAGAAAAAAGTGATGAGTTCGCATCCATCTATTTTACAGGAGATTACAAGGGGAAAACAGTAGTGTTTGATGCATTTGTTTATACCCTAGAAATGGAGTTTATTTCTAATATTTACGATGCTGCAAAAGATGCTGTAATTGAAGAACATCCCGAATTTGCCCAAGAAGATTTTGATGCTGAAGAGGGTGCTCATATTGAAATGATGGAAGATTTCGCTACTGAATTAGCCAAAGACGAAGATTTTCAGGTATGTGAGTTTCTCGATTATGATGAAGATGTGCCCTATGGTATAAGTTTAGATATCTGCCTCAATTTTCCTGAGATCACTCCTAAAGTAATTGAAGAATTTGTAAAGGCGTTTAAAAATAATACTTTCCAACCTAATAAAACCTTTTATTCATTTCATCTAGATGAAGAATAACACATAAGCAATTCTTACACATTAGACCATAATAAATTAAGTCTTTCTCTCATTTTGTATTGTTTTTCCACAAACTGAAGTACTGTGATAATGCGATTTTCACAATAAAAACTTAGATATTCATGTGATTAATCTTTTTACCTAGGATCAATTTAAAATCTATATCAAAATATCAATATTTTTTCTACATTATTTATTACTTTCAGTCCACTGAAACGCTATAAACTAACTGAACAAGTTGAGGAAAAATTCTTTGAAAGTTTTGATGCTGGGATGGGAATTCCCACCGATTTTAAGTGGAGGCTTAGGACAGGCATGTTATGGTTTAGCAAATGCACTAAGCAGTCGTGTAGCACTCACTGTTATTCTCCCTAAAAGAGACCCTAAAAGTAAATTAAGCTCAGGACATATTATTGGACTCAACCAGCTCGATTATGCTGATGAGTTTGAACGAAAAATAGAAAAAACTTATGAGGAATTTAGCGTAATTAAATATGTGGATGCAAGCTTTGATCTTTACCCTATTGCAGACCGAAAAAAGAAAATTGTATCTACACATAAAAAGGAACTGCACATTGAAAAACAAATCAAAAAAATTTCTCCTTTAAAGCAACTTTTTAATGAAGAGCACATATACGGAGCAAACATTATAGAAAAAGTAAATGCTTATGCTAAAGTTGTTACTGAGCTCGCCTGTAAACTCGATTTCGATATTATCCATGCACACGATTGGGTAACTTTCCCAGCAGCAATGATGCTAAAAGAAAAGTACCAGAAACCCTTTGTTGTACATTGTCACTCTTTGGAAACCGACCGTTCAGGGATAGGTGCTACCAATAAAGTTTTTGAAATAGAAAAGAAGGGCATGGAAGCTGCCTCCTTTGTTTTTACAGTAAGTAATTATACCCGAAGTTGTATTCAACAACATTATAAAATTCCTATCCAAAAAATGATTGTTGTTCACAATGGAATTGACCATATAGGTACTTTATCAATTAAGAAGAAGAGTGAAAATGCCGATAATCAAGTTAAAAAAATATTATTTCTGGGAAGGATAACCAGACAAAAAGGTCCGGGTTTTCTAGTAGAGACCGCTTTACATTTACTTAAAAAGCAGCAAAACATAACATTTATTGTAGCAGGTATAGGAGATCGCTTACGGGAAACTATGTTTTATGCCAAGCAGAGAGATATTTTACACAAGTTTGAATTCTTAGGGTTTCTCGATAAAAAGAAAGTAGCTGAATTACTTACCGAAAGTGATGTATATTTTATGCCTTCTATTTCAGAACCATTTGGGTTAGCTGCTTTAGAAGCAGCACAAGCAGGATTACCGGTAGTAGCCTCCAAACAATCTGGTATAAATGAAGTGCTACCTGAAATACTGAAAGCCAATTTCTGGGATACGGCTACATTTGCCAATTATCTTTATGCTTTACTTAACTATGATGGCTTAGGCAAAGAAATTAGTAAACTTACCAAAAAAGCTATTCCTTCTATTACATGGACAAAAGCCGCAGAAGATATTTGCTTTTACTATGAAAAGCTGAATACAATAGATATAAAAGAAACTTGAAAAGGGATCATACACTTTAGACTCAAATAATTTGTTACATTTCTCCCTCCCTATCGTTTCTAATTAAAAAAATTAAAATGGAAACCGCAGCACTATACCAATTATTTAAAAAGCAAAAGCAGGTAAGCACCGATACGCGAAAAATTACCAAGGATTCCATATTTTTTGCCTTAAAAGGGCCTCGATTTAACGGGAATAATTATGCGCTTGAAGCACTGGAAAAAGGCGCTTCTTTTGCCGTAATTGATGAGCTTTCTCCCGAACATAAAGACCATCCTCAATTAATATTGGTAGAAAATGTACTAGAAAGCTTACAGAAAATAGCTAATATACATCGCAAAACACTAGGAATTCCCGTAATAGCCATTACAGGTTCTAATGGAAAAACTACTACTAAGGAGTTAGTCTATCAAGTACTTTCTCAAAAATTTAAAACTTATGCTACACCGGGTAATTTCAATAACCATATAGGTTTACCTCTCACTATTCTCCGTACACCACCCGAAACAGAAATGCTCATTTTAGAGATGGGAGATAACAATTTAGGTGAAATTGCCGTCTTATGTGAAATTGCTAATCCAGATTATGGTTTAATTACTAACATTGGAAAAGATCATTTAGAGGGTTTTGGTAGTTTTGAAAATAATTTAAGAGCAAAAAGTGAATTGTTCCAATACCTTATTCAAAATAGTGGCAACGCTTTTATTCCAACAAAAGATCCCATTTTAAAGAATATGGCAAAACGCTTTAAAAATCCCATTTTGTTTGGAGATACTGGTAATCAATCTTTTCTTCAATTAAATGAACAAACTGTTTTTGTAAGCTTCAGAACTGAAGAGGGTAAAGTACATCAAACACAATTATTTGGGAAGTACAATTTTGCCAATGTTGAAGCTGCTTATAGTATCGGCAAGTATTTTAAAATACCATATGAAGAATTAGTAAAAGCAATATGCGATTATATACCTCAAAACAACCGCTCACAAATAATTGAAAAAGCCAAAAATACACTATTGTTAGATGCTTACAATGCCAATCCTTCTTCAGTTAGCGCAGTGCTCGAAAGCTTTATTAGTATGCAAAGTGAAAAGCCAAAAATAGTAATCTTAGGTGATATGCTTGAATTGGGAAAAACAAGTAAGCAGGAACACTTTGATATAGCAGAAAAAGGAACCCAAGCTAACCTCATCTGTATCTTCTGTGGTGCACTTTTTTATGAGGTAAGAGAAAGTTTTAAAAAAGGACTTTTTTTTAAAGATAAAGAACAACTCATCCAATACTTACTTAAAACGCCAATTATGAACCATATGGTTTTATTGAAAGGCTCAAGAGGATTAAAGCTTGAAACACTCATAGAATATCTTTAATTACCTATTTCCT
>JBCDJE010000128.1:0-8922 GCA_038748185.1 Bacteroidota bacterium | reverse complement strand
GCTATTGCATTTTCGAAAATTAGCGTTTCAGGAAAAGATGCAGTACCAAAGCCTTCAAAAGCTGAAATTTTGCCTTCAGTGTCAGTAGTTAAAGTAAACTCTCCACTTGTTAAAAAAAATGGTTCACCTTCTGCCTGTAAATAGACACTTCCTTTGATACTAATACCTTGATTCGTTTCTGTAAAGCGGTCATTGTTTACCAGTAAGTCAAAATTACAACCTGTTCCCGTTTCGAGGGATAAGGCATCATCTTCTAAGGGCTCTCTGGTGAAAGCATTTATGGGTTCAAAATCTCCGAGATCGCAGCTCTGTATTATTGCTGCGATTATGCATAATTGAAACCACTTCCAAAGGTTAGCATTGTAAAACATAGTTTGAAATATATTTAACACTAGACTTAATACTTTTAAAAATTGCACTACTTTAATTCCTATTTGTAAGTAGGACAACGCCACTGTAATCCGCTGAGAAAAAATCTATAGCTTAGCATCACATTAACTTGTGCCGACCCAACATGGACATTTTGCGGCAGAAAACCACCTGCTTCATACTGACCAATACCTAAAATATAGGTGAACTGTGTAATCAATGAGAAATTAAAAAATTCAAAAGAAACGCCTGCGCCTGTCATTAACCCTAAACCATTATCATCTTCTATAAGCGTCTCATTTTCTAGTACATTTCCGAAATTAGTATTTGTAAGAGACGACTGCCACCAAGTTGCGCCTGCTAAACCATAAATATTCATCCAAATGGGCCAATTATACCATTTTCTACTAGGAGAATATTTCAGATTAAAAAAGTAATAATCGGTCTCTAATAAATAGCCTTGCTGTAGAAAAGCTGCATTAAAATTTATACCCCCTACATAACTGAGAGGCTTTAGCATATCACCATATTCTACAAAGAAATGTATTGCTTGTCTTTGATTTTCCATTAAAGGCTCGTGAGAAGTTTGCCAAACGGCCGGTCCTGCACCTATTTCAATATATCTAAAATCGTATTTTCTTTGTCGTGGTTTCTTTTTACCGATAAGGTTTATCTTATCATTTCTATGAGAAATAGCTAAATAGAGTTTTTTTAATTGTCTATCTGATATAATAGTACTATCACTATCCGAAGAAAAGGACTTTGATAAAGATCTTGCAGATAAGTTTGTAACACTACTGATAATGAGAGAAAAAAATATAAAAAAGTGGAAACGCATGTAATTGTCTCTTTCTAAGAACATATCAACTATTATGCTAGTTTAAAAAGTGGCATATTTTGCCTGTTTTATTAATTACTAAGGCCATTTTCTTCCTTTTAAACATAGTAATCAAAAGCTGCATTTAACACGCAATAGCGCATTTAAAATTATTCTGTATGAAACAAAACCTAAAAGATCAACCTGTTTCAGTGCGAAAAGGGGACGAATTAAATCTTAACCTATTAACTGCTTACTTAAAAGAAAAAATCCCGGCATTGAAAGGTAACATACAATTGAGGCAGTTTCCTTCAGGGTATTCAAACCTTACTTATATGTTAAAAACTGGAGAGAAGGAATATGTTTTACGTAAGCCTCCAATGGGTGTCAATATTAAGTCAGCACATGATATGCATCGCGAATTCAACATGTTGTGTGCAATTCGAGAAGTATATGAAAAAGTGCCAGAGCCTATTTTTTATTGCGAAGATGAAAAGGTTATTGGTACAGAGTTTTATTTAATGGAAAGAGTAAATGGGATTATTTTGAGACAAAAAGCACCAGAAGGTCTGAGCTTAAATAAGCATTTAATGGAAAATTTTTCAATGGCTCTGATAGATAACCTTGTAGCAATTCATAAGATAGATGTAACACAGGAAGCTTTTAATAATATTGGTAAGCCGGAAGGATATATAAAAAGACAAGTAGAAGGGTGGGTTAAACGCTATAAAAATGCAGCTACAGAAGAAATTACGGATATGGAAGTAGCAGCCGAATGGATGCTTGGAAATATGCCTACTGAAGGCGCTCCGTCGCTAATTCATAACGATTACAAGTATGATAATGTAGTTTTTTCTGCAGAAAACCTGTCAGAGATTACAGCAGTACTCGATTGGGAAATGTCAACGGTAGGTGAACCTTTAATGGATTTAGGTACTACACTGGCATATTGGGCAGACCATGATACACATCCTGCATTAAAAGCTTTTAGCTTAACTTCTTTACAAGGAAACCTCACCCGACAGCAATTAGCAGAAAGATATGCACTTAAAAGTGGGCGGGATATTTCACATATAGTCTTTTTTTATGTATATGCTTCTTATAAAGTCGCTGTTATTTGCCAACAAATTTATGCACGGTACAAAAAAGGTTTTACAAAAGATAAAAGATTTGCCACATTAATTATACTTGTAAAGGCTTGTGCTGAAAATGCTGTAAAGGCTTTAAAATATAATAGAATAAGTCATTTTGGGTAAAAACATTCCTTGATTAAAGTTGGTTAATTGTAACTGAAATCTTCTTTTAAGTATTTACTATAAAATTTAAATAAGCTTATTATTTTTACACATTCATTACATAACATTGTTGAACCATTACACTAGAATTAAAATCATAAGAATATATGGCTGAAGTAATCAGAATGCCAAAGATGAGTGATACTATGGAAGAGGGCGTAATTGCCTCATGGCTTGTAAAAGTAGGCGATGAAGTGTCTTCTGGAGATATACTTGCCGAGGTAGAAACAGACAAGGCTACCATGGAACTTGAAAATTATGAAGATGGCACTATCCTTTATATAGGACCTAAAGAGAAAGAATCAGTACCAGTAGATGGCATCATTGCAGTGATAGGAGAGGCAGGAGAAGATTATAATTCTTTACTTTCAGGAGATGGCACTTCTAGTAATGGAAATGGAAGTGCACAAAAAGAAGCCGCTGAAGAAACTACTGATACCTCAGAAGCGCCTGTTGTTATTGCCGATATTGATACTTCTGGTATTAATGCAGAAGTGATTACCATGCCAAAGATGAGTGATACTATGGAAGAAGGAACCATTGCAAGCTGGTTAGTGAAAGTTGGTGATGAAGTTGCCTCAGGAGATATTCTGGCTGAAGTTGAGACGGATAAAGCAACAATGGAATTAGAGAATTATACAGATGGTAAAGTGCTGTATCTAGCAGCTGAAGCAGGCAATGCAGTAGAAGTGGATGGCGTAATAGCAATTATTGGAGAAGATGGGGCTGATTATAATAAACTATTAGAAGCACAAAAAGCACAATCTAAAGGAGATTCACAAACAGAAACTACTAGTCCTGTAAAGGAAAGCGTTCAACAAGAGACAAAATCGGCTCCCGTTCAAGAAAAAGAAGAAAACAAGCAAGTCTCATCAGTTACTTCGTCAACTTCTTCAGAGGGAGGAAGGGTTAAAGCTTCCCCTTTAGCAAAGAAACTTGCCCAAGAAAAAGGCTTTGATATCAGTAAAATACCCGGCTCAGGCGATAATGGAAGAATTGTAAAGCGAGATGTAGAAACCTATAAGCCTGTGGCTGAGGTAGCTACCACTACTTCACCCGTAATAACTGCTGCCGCGGTAGGAGAAGAAAGCTTTACCGATGAGCCAGTTTCGCAAATGCGTAAAGCCATCACCAGGTCACTTTCTGAGAGTAAATTCAATGCACCTCACTTCTACCTCACCATGGAAATTAACATGGATAAGGCAGTAGAAGCAAGAAAAGGGATGAATGAGATTTCACCTGTAAAAATATCCTTTAACGATATTGTTATAAAAGCAGTAGCTGCTGCGCTAAGGCAACATCCACAAGTAAATTCTGCATGGTTAGGCGATAAAATTAGGCGTAATCACCATATTCATATAGGTGTAGCTGTAGCAGTGCCTGATGGATTAGTAGTTCCAGTTGTTAGATTTGCGGATCATAAAACACTTTCGCAAATTTCTGCAGAGGTAAAAACACTTGGTCAGAAAGCAAAGGATAAAAAACTTCAGCCTACCGATTGGGAAGGAAATACATTTACCATTTCTAATTTAGGAATGTTTGGCATCGAAGAGTTTACGGCAATTATTAATTCGCCTGATGCATGTATTTTAGCCGTTGGTGGAATTAAGCAAACGCCAATAGTAAAAAATGGTGAAATTACGGTGGGTAATATTATGAAAGTCACGATGTCTTGTGATCACAGAGTAGTTGACGGCGCGGTAGGTTCAGCTTTCTTAGTCACGCTTAAACAGTTACTCGAAGACCCAGTAAGAATCCTTGTTTGATTTTTCTTTATTTAAACATACAGGTCATTCTTACAGGAATGACCTTTTTTATTTTATTTTCAAAAACAATTCTAATATTAAACTTAAAGCAAATGAAAGTTGCAGTTGTAGGTGCTACTGGTTTAGTCGGTAGTACTATGTTAAAGGTGTTGGAAGAAAGAGGTTTTCCAATTGATGTACTTGTTCCCGTTGCTTCAAGCCGTTCAGTTGGAAAGATTGTAACCTACAAGGGAAAAGATTACAAAGTAGTGGGTATGGAAGAGGGCATATCTGCAAAAGCAGATATTGCTATATTTTCAGCTGGAGGAGGTACATCTTTAGAATATGCGCCAAAATATGCCGAGGCAGGTACTACAGTAATTGATAATTCTTCAGCCTGGCGTATGAATCCTTCAAAAAAACTCATAGTTCCTGAAATAAATGCAAAAGCGCTTACTAAAGAAGATAAAATTATAGCAAACCCCAATTGTTCTACTATCCAAATGGTGTTAGCATTAGCACCACTTCATAATAAATATACTATTAAAAGAGTAGTCGTTTCTACTTATCAATCAGTAACAGGAACAGGAAAAAATGCAGTTGATCAGATGATGAAAGAAAGGGCAGGAGAAACATTAGATAGAGAGGAAATGGCTTACCCTTATCGAATTGATATGAATGTATTGCCACATATCGATATATTTTTAGAAAACGATTATACCAAGGAAGAAATGAAAATGGTAAATGAAACCAAGAAAATATTGGCTGACGATACCATAAAATTAACAGCTACTTGCGTGCGAATTCCTACTATGGGCGGTCATTCAGAAGCAGTGAATGTTGAGTTTGAAAAAGATTTTGATTTAAATGATGTAAGAGAAATTATGCAAAATACCGAAGGTATTGTGTTAGAAGATGATCCTACAAATTTGAAGTATCCTATGCCCATTAATGCTCATAACCGCGATGAAACTTTTGTAGGAAGACTGCGAAGAGATGAAAGCCAGGAAAAAACCTTAAATATGTGGGTTGTTTCAGATAATTTGAGAAAAGGAGCAGCTACTAATGCAGTACAGATTGCGGAATATCTTTTAGAAAATAAACTGGTTTAAGAGCCGGTTTATTTTCCTTTATCACTTCATCATTATCTAAAGTAAGTTCAATAGTAGATTCTGTTTGGCTAGACTATCATAAAGCATAAATTTTCAGTAATTTCACGAAACTGAAAAATATGAATTATGAAAACAAAAAATAATCGGAGAAGATTTTTACAACAATCAGCAGCAATTGCAACAACACTTCCGCTGCTCTCTGCAAAAAATATTCATACGATGTTAGCAGCCTCACCTTATTATAAGGAAATTGGTCTACAACTTTATACTGTTCGCAACCAACTTAGCGAAGATTTTGAAGGAACTTTACGCGCGATAAAAGAAGCAGGGTATTTCCAAATAGAAGGTGGTGATACAATACAGGTAAAAAAGGCTTTACCTATTACCAAAGATCTTGGACTTGCGATCAGAAGTTCTTTTTTCCAATGGAGTTTTGTTACTGAAAGATGGGATCTTGCAAAGACAGTAGGGATAGAAAAACCAGAAGGATATACCATAGAAAAAGTAATAGATGAAGCCGCTGAAAGTGGTTTGAGCTATCTTATTTTTGGTTATATGTTGCCGCAAGAAAGAAGCACACTAGACGATTACCGAAAAGTAGCTGACAAAGCAAATGCTGTTGGAGAACTATGTAAAAAGGCAGGAATTAAACTTTGCTACCACAATCATGCTTTTGAGTTTGGCAAGATAGATGGCACTTTACCTTATGATATTTTAATTGAAAGATTTGATAATGACTTGATTCGTTTCGAGCTAGATGTTTTTTGGTCAAGCCTTGCAGGATATGACCCTGTGAAGTTGATGAAAAAGTTGAAAGGAAGAATCAGGTTACTCCACTTAAAGGACAAATTAGAAGGAACACCGGTAATTTTTGATGAGCAAAAAGTACCAGAAGAAGCCTTTAAAGAATTAGGGAATGGTGTAGTTGATCTTGCCAAAGTAATAAAACTGGCTGAAAAAATTGGTGTAGAACAATGTATGGTAGAACAAGACCAATCTCCAGATCCTATAGAAAGCATCCAGACAAGTATTGCTTATATGAAGGAAGTTTAATGAATTGTTATTCATCTACAAAGCCATTCACAGGTAAAGCAACTTAAAATTTAGTTGCTTTATTTGCGCAATACTAGAGGCTTATTCAAAAAAAACTATTATTTTCCATAGCGAAAAATTACATTTGTAGTATGGATAAGTCCTCACCTAAAAATACTGATAAGTCTTCAAAAAAGCCTGTTGTATTTGGCTTACCTAAATACCGCGAAAAAATAATTACTGCCATAAGTGAAGCATTCGCTAATAATGATTTAGATATAGAAGAATATGAAAGAAGATTGGACTTAGCTCATGATGCAAAATCTATTGAAGATTTAAGAAATACAGTCTATGATTTTCCCCAGGTCAATAGTCTGTTACCAATAGCTCAACAGCAAGAACAGCGTCCTACTTTTCCATCGTCTACACCTAATTACGCACCTTCTCCTGCAGAAAGTTTCCGCAAAAGTTTTGAGAATCTCGATCACTTGAATATTATCGGGGATAAAAGAATTTACAGTACAGATATCACCAAACCCAATATAAAAGTAATTACTGTAATTGGTGAGACATTTATCGATTTAAGAGAAGTTGCGCTCAAGTTCAATCATATTAAAATAGAAAACTATTGTGCCATAGGAAGCATAAAAATTAGAGTACCTCATAATGCACAGATAAAAAAAAATATGATCGTATTAATCGGTGATACCAAAAAGAAAAAAGTAGGGGCTTCTTTTATAAAGAAATTATTTGGCATGGATAATCAAAAGCCAGTTCGATACGATCCTAATCCCCCTGAGCTTTTTATCGAAGTAAGTGGCTTTATGCTAATAGGCGATCTAATAATAGAATACATGCCTGAACCAATTGATGAAAAGTAGAGACTGTTTCTAGGTTTCCAAAAGTTTTCATATTCAACCTGAGTTGTTTCCTAATGTGAATAGTTGACAAAATAAACTTCAAAATATTTTTTGTTACCCTGTAATGCTAAAATTATTGAAAGTGCTGGAAATTTTCTTAAAACTGTAAAAACAGCTCGATCAAAATATTAGGAAGGGAGGTTGAGGAAAAAATTATATGTATTTTAATTAAAGGCTAAGTTGGTTTTGTAAATATGATTTATCTCATATTTATTCAGTTTTATCTAATATCATTTTTAGCTAATTTTATGAAAATTAGATGCGATAAAACAGCTAGTTCAGCCAAGTTCATAGTATTTTATGTAAATGAAAACCAACAATAATGAAGAAAAGTACAAATAATTATTCTCAACATAGTCGTAGAGCTTTTATAAAAAAGGCTGCGATAGCTATTCCGGCATTTAGTATTGTTCCAAGGTTTGTATTAGGAGGAAAAGATTACATTGCCCCTAGCGATAAAATTACTATCGGATTTATAGGCACTGGTAAACAGAGTGGAGGATTGGGTAAGAGATTTATGGCGCTTAACGAAATCCAAATGGTTGCTGCTTCCGATATTGATAGCAAGAAGCTAGAAATTTTTAGTGAAGCGGTTAAATCACATTATACAGCCTCAACAGGAAAAGATAACTACAAAGGATTCAATGCTTTTGCTAATTATGAGGAACTATTAGCACAAAAAGATATTGATGCAGTGATTGTATGTTTACCTGACCACTGGCATGCGAAAGCATCAATTGAGGCAATGAAGGCGGGGAAAGATGTATATTGTGAGAAACCTTTAACTCATACTGTAAACGAAGGGAGGAAGATGGTGAAGGCTGCTGAAAAATATAGTAAAGTAGTACAAACAGGAAGTATGCAGCGATCTTGGGAAAATTTTAGACATGCTTGCGAATTAGTAAGAAATGGCTATATAGGAGAGATAAAAAATTTAAAGGTGAATGTAGGCGATCCTGCTGTAGCTTGTGATCTACCTGATGAGCTGACTCCCGAATACCTCAACTGGGATCGTTGGTTAGGGCCTGCTCCACTCAGAGGGTATAATGCTATTTTGTCACCTCCTCATACAGAAAATGTTTGGCCAATGTGGAGAAAGTACCGTGAATATGGTGGAGGAATTTTTTCAGATTGGGGAGCACATATGTTTGATATTGCCCAATGGGGCTTGGATATGGATAACAGCGGTCCTGTAGAATTTATACCTCCCAAAGACAGAAGTGCTACTAGAGGATTAGTAATGAAATATGCCAATGGTATTGTAATGACTCACGAAGACTTTGGAAAAGGTTGGGCAGTACAGTTTAATGGAACAGAAGGATCTATTGAAGTAAGTAGATCATTTCTTACCTCTAACCCTGAAAAGATTGTGGAGGAAAAAATTGGAGATAATAAAATTAGACTTTACAAAAGTGAAAATCATTATCTCGATTGGATAGATTGTATAAAAACACGTAAAAAACCTATTTGTGATGTAGAGACTGGACATAGGTCAGCATCAGTTTGTAATGTGGGTAACATCGCTTATCAATTAAGTAGAACCTTACAATGGGATCCTGTAAAAGAAAAATTTAAAGGTGATAAAGATGCTAATAAACTTTTAACAAAAGAATATAGGAAACCCTACAAAGT
>JBCDJE010000127.1:0-8936 GCA_038748185.1 Bacteroidota bacterium | reverse complement strand
TTCTTTACTATCAATTTCCCTTGTTTCATAATTATAACTTTTTGCTTTTCCCAAAATGCAGCAACATCTTCCACTGACAACTTAAAGGCTTCTGAAATAATTTCTAGCATTTGTTGATTATGCTGCTTGGCTGTTTCATAATTTGCCGTAACCAGCGCATCTTTAAGAGCAAGATATGCTTTTACAAAATCTTTCTGCCTATCCATGAACTTTTTATCAGTTATAGCAGAAAAATCTGGTATTTCTAGGTTGATATCTTTTATTGGTTTTTCAATTGGCGTTTTTAAAAGGAGTCCTTTATTCATCATGCTAACCTTGTTATTAAGTTGTGCAGCAGCATCTACTGTAAAAGTGCCATTTGTTACTACTTCTTCCCCTTTATATATACCACTAAGTATTTCATAATCATGTGTTAAACTACGTCCCAAAACTACTTCACGCGCTTCAAAAGTTGGAATTTTTGTGGCTGGAATACGTACATATACCAGCGACCTTTTTCCTGTCCACATTACTGCGCTTCTTGGTACTGTTATCATTATCTCTTCATTTGTTTTTGATGTATTACTGGCAATTAATTCTCCGCTAGCAAACATCTCAGGTTTGAGTAAGCCTCTAGTATTCAATATTTCAGTTCTAACTTTGGCAATCCGGCTCTTGGGATCAATTACGGGGTCAATAAAAGTAACTTTTGAAGTAAACTTTTGTCCAGGCAGTCCTTTTATTTCAAATTCAATATCATCTCCTAGTTGAATAAAAGGCAAATCGTTTTCATACACTTCAAAGAGTACCCATAAACGAGAAAGATCGCTGATAGTCATCATGGTACTTCCTTCTTTAACATGGTCTCCTAAATTCACATGCAAAGATTTAACAAAACCCGAATGATCGGCTTTGATAGGGAAAGTATTAATAATTTCATGATTTTTTTCGATAGCAGCAATTTGAGCATTGTTTAACTTCCATCGTCTTAACTTTTCGCGCACCGATTCAATAATTTCCGGTTGGTCTTTAAAAAGTTTAAAACTTTCAAATAACTCTTGTTGAGTACTTACTAATTCAGGAGAATATATTTTGGCAATAGTTTGTCCTTTTTGTACTTTATATCCTTCAAAATTTACAAGAAGATTTTCTATTCTACCCGAAAAATGGGCGGTTTGGCTATATATTTTTCTTTCGTCTTCTTGTAAAGTACCGTTAAGTAGTATGCGCTTAATTGTTCCAGTTGAAGTTAATTGCCCAATGGTTGTGGTTTGAATATTTGCCAACTTTACTGCCTGTGTAGTCATTTGTAATTGTGATGGGTTCTCTCCATTTTCTGAGATATTTTTGGGAATTAAATCCATGCCACAAATCGGACATTTACCAGGTTCAGGCAGGTTAATTTGAGGGTGCATGGAACATGTCCAACTACTTTTTTCAGAAATTTCCTGATGTATATGATTATGTATTGCTTCACCTCCTCTGCTAAATAATAACCAGCCTAATAGCAAACCAATAATAAGACTTGCTATTAGTTGAGTTTGCTTTGATTGAAGGAATAATTTTATATTTTTCATAGTTGTTTTCTCCTAAGATTATATTGCTATGCCACTTAATTTTTCTAGCAATGCTTTCGAGGTAGCCATCTTTACTAGTTGAGTTGCTCTTGCTTTTTCCAAATCGATTTTGGCTAACTTAATATCTAACATTTCTACATAATCTACTTCAGTATTACTAAACCGACTGATGGTGAGCCTTTCTATTTGCGTTAAGGTTGCGTGTTGTTCCTGAATGAGTTGCAGATTGCTTTCTGCAATTTTATAATCGCTCCAAGCCTGGTAAAGCACTACTTCTAAATCATTTAAAAATGACTTGTATTCAGATTGTTTACTTTCCTTATTCAAAATTGTTTCTTGTTGCAGTGCTTGGTATTTTGCTTTATTAAATACAGGAAGTGTAACACTTAATTGTGGCATAAGTATATTTCTTCCGTTGTCTTCGGGGTTTGCATCAGTTCTTTGTTCTAGTATACCATAATCAATTCCAGCAATTATTTTTGGTCTACTTTCATGCTTAACTACATAGAGTTTTTTATCTTCATTTTCTATTGTTTGTAAAAGCACTTGGGCTTGGGGATTATTTTTTTTAGCAGATTCTAGTAATATAGGAAAGTCCATTACTAGTATCGCAGGTATTAAGGTATCAGGAAGATTTATTACTAATCGCTGTTTGCTGGGAGATGTGTTACCTATCGTTTCAGCAAATGCTACAGTTTTACTTTTAAAAGTTGATAGTAGATTATTGATGTGGGTATTGCTTTCCCGAATGGCCATTTGTAACTCAAGCAAAGTAGTAAGAGGCTTTGTATTATTTTCATAAGCTTGTAAAGTGATGTTTTCCATGCTTTGCAATATTTCTAATTGCAGTTTCTCTAATTTGATTTTTTGTTGCAGCTCGTACAATTCAAAGTAATACTGTTTTACATCGAAAAGCAGGTTATTTTTTATTACAGCTAATTGAGTATATTCCAAATCAGCTTGTTGTACAGCGAGCTTTTCTCGTGCTTTCAAAGTACCAAACCAAGGAAACTGTTGGTTGATAGAAAATTTTGCTTGTTGTGGTCCTAAGCGTGTTTCTATAGGTAATATGAAATAACCAACAGAAACAGTTGGATCAGGTAAAGCAGTTTCCTGAGGAATTTTTTTGAGACTTGCTTGCCATTTTTGATAAGCAGATTTCAATTCTACATGATTTTCAGTCGCTTGTCTTAAATAGTCTTCTAGATATTGAGCATTTGTTGTTGGATTAAAAAATAGGAACACAAAACACCACATAGGGAACCTCAACACTAAATAAGCTGATAGTTTTTTATTGGATATTTTTTTTAGATCATGCATTTTTTTCTCCTTTTTTTAGTTGTATTTCGGCCTTCCAAGCATATAAAACAGGTACAACAAAAAGTGTAATTAACGCCACCAGCATTCCGCCAAATGTAGGTATTGCCATAGGTATCATAATATCAGAACCTCTGCCCGTAGAGGTGATAATTGGTAATAAAGCAAGTATGGTTGTAGCAGACGTCATAAGTGCAGGGCGTACTCTTTTAAGTGCTCCTTCTAAAACTGCTTCTCGGATTTCTTTTACATTTTTAGGATTTCTTTTTTGAAAAGATTGTTGCAAATAGGTAGCGATGAGTACTCCATCATCAGTAGCAATACCAAATAAAGCAATAAACCCTACCCAAACGGCTACACTTAAATGGATCGTTTTTATATGGAATAATTCTCTGAAATTGATTCCTAGAAATTCTATGTTTAAAAACCAATCGGTTCCATAAAGCCAGATAAGGATGAATGCTCCTGAAAAAGCAACTGCAATGCCTGAGAAAACCATGAGCGAAGTCGATACAGAGCGAAATTGGAAGTAGAGTATTAGCAGAATTATCATTAGACAAATCGGAATCACAATAGAAAGTCTTTTAGAGGCCCTTAACTGATTTTCGTAACTCCCTGAAAAGCGGTAACTAATACCAGCTGGGATTTTTAATTGTCCACTTTCAATGTTGTTTTTCAAGTAATTACCAGCAGCTTCTACTACTTCTATTTCAGCGAAACCATCTTTCTTATCAAAAAGTACATAGCCAGTTAAAAAAGTATCTTCACTTTTAATAGCCTGAGGACCTTGCGTGTATTGTATTTCAGTTATTTGTCCTAGAGGGATGTTTTGACCATTAGGTAAAGGAACTAGAATATTTTGTAAGACATCAGGGCTGTTTCGTAATTCTCGGGCATAGCGCAATCTAATAGCGAAGCGTTCTCTACCCTCTACGGTAAAAGTTTGCGGAATACCACCTATAGCTGTTTCTATGATTTCTTGGACAGCTTGAATGCTCAACCCATATCGAGCAGCATCTTTTCTATTAATTACAATTTCTAGATAGGGTTTACCGACAATTCGTTCGGAAAAAACAGCATCTGCTTTTACGGAAGGCACTTGTTTCAATAGTTTTTCTAATGCTAAACCAAAGGCTTCAATGGTGGCTAAGTCAGGTCCTTTAATTTTAATGCCCATAGGAGCGCGCATACCTGTTTGCAACATAACCAAGCGTGTTTCTATCGGTTGAAGTTTAGGAGCTGAAGTTACACCTGGTAGGCGCGTTACTTTTACTATTTCTTTCCAAATATCATCGGGTGAGGTAATTTCTGGTCGCCATTGCCTAAAGTATTGTCCATTTTCATCGGGAATGAGTTGTTTTACATCCACGTATAAAGTAAGTGCCTTTTCTAACAGGGTGACTTTGTCCCCCTCGTCTTTTATAAAGAAATTTCCATTATGATCTGTCTTAAACCGCAACCGCTCTCCACTATCATCCGATAGGTACTCACTTTTGTATTGAATGATGTTTTCAAACATGGAAAGTGGTGCAGGGTCTAAAGCAGATTCTATTCTTCCTGCTTTTCCTACAACAGACTGGACTTCTGGGATGGCAGTAACTGCCATATCAAGAGTTTGCAATATCTGTTTATTTTCAGAAATACCTGCATGGGGCATAGTAGTTGGCATGAGCAAGAAAGCACCCTCATCCAATGAAGGCATAAATTCTTCTCCTACACCAGGGAAAGTATGGTGTAAACTGGAATAAAAACTGGCAGTTCTGATATTCAAGCCTAATTTATTAGTGAAATTAGCTAAGTTACCAAACACTGTTTCAAAGCCTAGCCAGATGACTAATCCTAATACAACTAAGCCAGATGGTAGCCACAAAAAAGCTTTTTTATTGGCTAATATTGTTTTTAACAAAGAAGGGTAAACGTAATAAAACAGCGTAAATATGCCCAGTATTATTCCAATAATGGAAAGTGTAAAAAGGTAATTGCTCCAACTAAAACCTATCCATCCTGTCGTTTGGACGCTAAGTGGAGTCCATTTTTCAGCTAATAACCAAGCTGCCATTAAGGCGATTATACTGTTATCTACTACTTTCTTTGAATATTTTGTAAACCTCTTTTCCAAGTTTTTTGCGAAAATACCATTGATCCCTAAAGTCAATAGTAAGAATCCTAACCACAAGGGAATTGCATATATCCAATGCAAAAAAATTAGTATAATGCCAATAATACCTGACACATAAGCAAAAACAGGTTTGTATTTTATAATCTTGCGATAGGGTGCTATTTTAAATAACAGGTAGGCAAAAGTAGGAAGTATTACGAGTGTGATAAATACTGCTGCTATTAAGGCAAAGGTTTTTGTAAATGCTAGTGGCGTAAATAATTTTCCTTCTGTGGCCTGCAAAGTAAATACAGGTATAAAGCTGATAATAGTAGTAGCTACAGCTGTAATTATTGCTCCTGATACTTCTTTGCTAGCTTCATATACTACTTCTAGTAGTAGCTTTCGTGATTGTTGGTTTTCCTCTTGCCAAGCTTTCAGATGTTTTAGTAAATTTTCTGTTAGGATAATGCCTAAGTCAACCAAGGTACCTATGGCTATTGCGATACCTGAAAGTGAAACAATGTTAGCATCAACTTCCATATAATGCATAGCTATAAATACCATAAGTATTGCTAGGGGCAGTAGACTTGAAATGAGTATAGATGCGCGCAGGTTTTGTACCAAGAGTACCACTACGATAATCGTGATGAGTATTTCTAAAGTAAGAGCGACCTCTAGCGTTCCAAGTGTTTCGTTAATTAATTGGCTTCTATCATAAAAGGGACTGATGGTTAACTGTGATACATTCCCGTCTGTAAGTTCTTTTTTGGGGAGCCCTGGGGAAATTTCAGCAATTTTTTCTTTCACAGATGCAATTACTTCCATTGGGTTAGCACCATAACGTGCGATAACTACGCCACCTACTACCTCAGCTCCCGATTTATCAAGTATACCCCTGCGTTCTGCAGGTCCGAAACTGATATGGGCAATATCTCTCAATCTTACAGGACTAGCTTTATTCAGCTTCACAACAGTTTCTTCTAGATCATCTAAGGATTTGATATAGCCTAGTCCTCTTACAAAATATTCAGCACTGTTAATTTCCAAAGTGCTTGCTCCTACATCTAGGTTGCTTGCTTTTACCGCTTTAATAACTTCCTGCAAGGTTACTTGTCTCGCCTGCATAGCTTCAGAGAGCAAATCAATCTGATATTCTTTGAGAAAGCCACCTATAGAAGCGACTTCTGCTACGCCAGCTACAGCATTTAGTGCATATTTTACATTGAATTCCTGGATGCTTCGCAATTCGTGTAAATCCCAACCACCTGTAGTGTGTCCTTTTTCATTTCTGCCTTCAATGGTATACCAAAAGATTTGTCCGAGAGCAGTTGCATCAGGGCCTAATGAAGGCTGTACCCCTTCAGGCAAAGTGCTTGTGGGCAAGGAGCTGAGTTTTTCTAGTATCCTACTGCGACTCCAATAAAATTCAATGTCTTCTTCAAAAATTAAATAGATGCTAGAGAAACCAAAGAGAGATGAACTTCTTATACTTTTTACACCTGCAACACCCAATAAGGCAGAAGTAAGAGGATAAGTGATTTGGTCTTCTATGTCTTTTGGAGATCTTCCTGGCCAACTTGTAAATACAATTTGTTGATTTTCTCCTATATCGGGGATAGCATCAACTGCTATAGACGATTTAGGTAGCCAAGAACTTGTATTGCCAAAAGGCGCATGCATCCATCCCCAACCAAATAACAATAGGGCAAGCAGTATAGTAAACAAACGGTTTTCAAGAAAAAACCTGATTAATTTATGTATCATGAAAGCTAAACACTTATGCTTTATCTATTACTGAATTTGATAAATTAATAGCCTCTACTCAGTATCAATCATTTTTTATGAAGAGTAGGGGGCATCTATTGTTTATCAAGCTTTCATAGAAGAAAGGATTGTATCAAAACCGGAATGTTTCGAAATAGTAATGGGGGTTTATAGATTAGAAAATGATCTTTTTCTAACAGGATTGTTTGAAAAAAATTAAATGAAGGTTTTGGGATAAATACAATTGGATGAATCGCAATGCTTTGGAATGAAAATGCAAAATGTGGTTTTTGGAAATCATCATCCAGTTGTAACGCTTCTGTTTCATTGTGACAGCAATCCTCAGGCATTTCTGCCTCCATGTCACAGCAAGTTCCTGTTTTGCCTAGCAAGCTTACTTTCTGCAACAATTCTCCACAAAAATGTTTGTCAATGGTTACACCAATAGTGGCAACCATGAGGTTAAACGCGAGGGCAATATGGAGAAATCTGTTAAACATTCTTCAAATATACAATATAACTACATTTGTCTGTTTCTGGTTTCTGAAAAATTAGCTTTATGAGAGAATGAGGAAAGGCAGTGTTTATTAGTTGGTGAATGATTGTATTTTTATTGCATTAAATCAAATTTACAGACAATGAAAAAATCAATTAAGTCAGAATTAAATAAGTATTTAAAGGAAATGGATAATAAGGAGTTGATACAAGAAATTAATAAGTTGTACAGTAAGTTTAGTGAGGTAAAAAAATACTATGAAATGGAACTTACAGGAGATACTACTGCCATTGTTGAAGAATATAAAACAAAAATTAAGAAAGAATATTTTCCCACCAGAGGATATGGACAAGCTCGAAACAGTGTAAGTAGAAAAATAGTGAATGATTTCAAGAAAATCTCCGTATTTGATAAAGATATAATTGATTTGCTTCTGTACAGGGTTGAAATAATGCTAGATTTTACCATGGCTTATGGAGATATAGACGAAGCGTTTTACAGCTCACTAGAAAGCTCTTTTGAAGAGGCGATGAAATTAATTGCAAAAGAAAAACTACAAGACGATTACGAAAAGCAGTGTAAAGCATTTATAAAAGTGTCTTATAATTTTGGATGGGGAGTATATGACAATCTTACCTATCTCTATCAAGAATATTTTGAAAGTTGAAAATTTATGATTTCCTTAATTTTAGGCAAGAAGGTGAAAAAACTAATTGTGTTTTCATCCATCCTATATTCTTTTTTTAGTCGCCCAAATTCCCAATTTCAAGGCAGTTGAAATACTCTTTTTTCAACATTACAAGTCTATCTTTAGATAGAGTAAGATGCTGAATAGGCATTTCCTTTTTAATCAGTTCTAAAAACTGATGTTCTTTTTGGCTTGTTTCCTCATCAGGTTTTGAGTAATATTCAATTGTTTCATCTAAATTGTAAACAATCTGTTCCAAAGCAAACCATCCAACATAATAACCTAAAGAGAAAAACTCTTCTAGGTTTTCAGCTACAATTACATTATTGTCCTCAGCCATTGGAACTGTCATTACAATTGGGCCTAAATTTCCTTTATTATTCTGACCATTAACTAGCCCAAAATGAACACCATCACCGCCAGTAGAAGCAAAAGTCTTAGAGTTTTTAGGGGTACAGAAGTATCCTAAGCATTTCATTGGTCGAACAGGTTCAAGACCACAATAGTCTACGAATTTGTAGGAGTGCTTACCCCATTTATTTTTGATGAAATCATCTATTTTCCAAAAATCTTCTATTGCTACCATTTTGCTAACTGAACATCAATATAAATAACCCAATTTTTTCCCAGTGAGAATATACTAAAATTGTTTTGCGCTCCATATATTTACTTTTTTGGTGCCCTTTCCTTTACTATTAGTTTAGCGTCCTGTAATTTTCTTCCCAGAGGGTCATTTTGTGCAACTAAAAGCATATCCTTTTCTAGGTCCAATACCAATAATATTTGCAGATATGTCCCGATGGAAACCCTGGGATTACCTTTTTCTACTAACCAAAGTGTAGTTCTGGCTATGTTCGCTCTTTCTGCTACTTGCTCGGTCGTAAGCTTTCTTCTTAACCTTGCTAATTTGATGTTTTGCCCTAACTCTGAAAGAATTTTTTGTGTTTTAGGAAGTAATACAACTTGCTTTTTTTTCATAATGTTTGATATTATGGACAAATGTATATTTATTGT
>JBCDJE010000126.1:0-8981 GCA_038748185.1 Bacteroidota bacterium | reverse complement strand
GCAACGCTGGAATCCACTCCACCTGATAACCCTACAACTACTCTAGCCATTCGTTTTATTTCCTAATGTTTTTACCTAAATTTATCTTCATATTTACTTACCTCGATAAAAGTATCATAATTGTTCAATTCTACAATTTCTTGAATAGCTTGTTTTTTATCTACCGCATTTTGATAGTAAGCCGGACAAATTTTATATCCTACATAATACCCCATATCTTTTGGGAAATCTTCAGTTTCTGCATTGTAAAACCAGTTTGAATCATTTCCTTCTTTCATATCCTTTTTAAATTTTTCCCAAATTTCTTCCTCATAAGTCTCTCCGTAACTAAAAGCACGTTTGTTAACTCCTGCACCACCAATTAGACTTTCACCATTCGTTACTAAACTCGCCGTAAAAACGGCACTTCCTTCAAGTAATGTTAGCGTTAAAAGGCTGTTGCTGCCTCTTGGGGGTAACTTTTGTTGGCCGTGAGTATATTCGTGTGCCAAGACTTGGTAGGTACTTTCAACTGGTACCACATTGCTTTCTAACCAATTATCATTGCCAACCTCTTCATAGTTTGCATTTTTTGAAGTGGCAAAAAATTCAACGCCAATATACATTTCACTACCTATAAAACTTCTAGCACCCATGTTCATAAAACCCATACAGAAATACGCATCTGGAAATTTAAAATCGGGATATACTTCTTTCAGCCTTAAAAATGTATTAAGAATCTTAGGTCTCATATTATTGATATTCAAAGTCGCTTCTCGAATAGAGCTTAAATATTTTGGATAGCTAGCGAGCACATTTAAATATGCATGCTCGATTGCCTCCATATCTCTCCCATTTTCAGTTTTTTCTACTTCAAAATACTTTTTCAATCCTTTGCTTGCTTTGTCTAAATAATGCTCTCTCAAAATTGCTAAAGAATCTTCTCGAGAGTTTCCACCAGAAAGCTTATCATGCATTTTCCAAAAATTGTCTATATCAGAAGTGATAAACTTTGCTTTTTCAGGATGAGAAGTTTTATTTAAAATAGTAGATTAATTCATTTGAAATAAAGACACTTCTCTAAAGTAGCCAACATTTACATTGTGAATGAGGCTTGTAACGTGTAGTTTGGTAGCATATATACTTTCTAGCTATGCATCATTTTTTTGCCTTTTTGTTCGTAGTATCTTTTCTTTCTGTTTTCGCACAGCCATCTGCTACAGTACAGCATGTCGAAAACGCTTTTGCGGCTATACCTACCCATGCACAAAAAGTCACATTTGATTTTGAGGCATATACTATCCCAAAACATGGAGGACATTATCAAGGAATACAGCTTATGGAAAGCAAGGGGGAAAAATACGCGTACATTACCGGAAGCTCAGAGACGGTCGCATATTATTTTGCAATATCTTTAGGAGAAACAAATAAAGTAGCCGCTTTTAATAGTTTATTGACGAAGCCTATGAAACATGCAGGAGGCTTCCAGATAATACAAGATATTTTGGTAGTTGGCGTGGAAGACGATAAGGCAAGAACTGTTTCTAAAATCCTTTTTTATTCGTTAGATAATCCGCTATCAACGAATATACAACCACTCATCTCTATTGATCGGGATGGCTTATACCAACAAGCTACTGCTGGAGCGGTGGCAATTACCCGTTGGAATGATAAGCACTTACTGTTTGTAGGCACCTGGGACAATGCTACCATAGATGTTTACAGTTCTAATGGATTTTCTTTGAATGATCCTAATTGTAGTTTTAAAATGATCGACACATGGGTATCGTATAAAGCTGATCGCTCTCATTGGATTGATAAAAATTATGGCTCATACCAGAATATGAATCTTATCAACCAAAGTGATGGGAGATACTATTTAATAGCTTTTTGCAAAACAGAAAAAGGTGAAGACAGGGCTGATTTATTTGAAGTGAATGTTTCAGAAAATATTCCTAATAAAAAATGGCTTATTAAAAAAGGGACTAAAATCTTTCATTGCCGCAAAACCAGTTTTAAGTCGGGATCGGGTGTTTTTATTACCCAAGATGGGAAAATGGAAATTTATAGTTGTGCCCACCATGGAAATATATTAGAGGTGTTTAGTGAAAAAAAATACCATTAAGAAAGGTCATTCCTAATGGCAAGAAATGACCTTAATTATAAAATTATTACTGGTAAATCATTAAAAACTGTATTTAGCACCCAACATCATGGTAAAACCATTTCCTTCGTATCTTCTTTGACCGTAATTTGTACGAACGCTGTACTGTATCTGCCGTGTTTCAGGATCAAAACCTTCAACATTATAAAGTTCTTCGTTAATAATATTGTGGAAGCCACCCCATTCGGTATTTAATAAATTGAGGAAATTAAAAATATCGAGATTGAGCGTAAGTTTATGCTCCTTATAAAGGGGGATTTCTTGTACAACCCTAATATTCATTTCGGTATTCCAAGGTCTTAGTCCTCCATTGGGTTTTGCATATTGACCAATATTGTCTTGTAAGTACTCTCTCGCTTCTGGTGAAGTATTTTCAAATACAAACTGTAAATCATTGGCGAATTGTTCTCCTTGCAAAGCAATGGTTTGCGGATCGTAAGGATCAAAAATATAAGCAGCAAAACCAGTCCCTTCTCTTACTTTAGAACCGTTTAGATCAGCAGGGCGAGTAGTCGCAGAAAATCTACCCCTGCGTATCATGTTAAAGAAAATTCCCACAGTTGTTCCACCAACTTTTGGAGATGTTATATTGGCCAGTATTTTGTGACGGAAGTCATCAGGAGAAAAAGCATTGTTGATAAAATCGTAATCGTAGTAAGACGTTCCTGTAAATCGTTGATCATCTTCATTTCTGAAACGTTCAGCCCCTCTGGAATCACCACGTGTATAACTTAGGTTAATTTTACCATCTTTTGGTAAGGCAATAGCAGCATCTAACACGACTCCCATAAAACGTTGCTCATAGCCATTGGTATACATAAGTGCGTCTTCAAATTGATCTGAAAGGCGAGCAGGGCGGAAGTTAGTAGCGCCTCGGTTTTCAATCGTATACTCAGATAGTGATGTATATACTTCTCTACCACCTTCTCCTTCAAGTGTAAATTGCACATTCGGGTTAAGATTAGCATTTTCCATTACAAACATATTGCGGGTATTGCGGTAATAAAAACTAGCTCCAACTCTTAACCAGTCTGTAATGTAACGGTGATAGCTCAAATTAGCACGAAAAGCAACAGGTACTTGAAAATCTTCATCTAAGAAGCGTACTACTTGCGCTGCATTGGCAGTAGAAGGATAAAGATCAGCAAAAGTTAAACCTTCACCTGGAATACTATTGTAGTCTTGGTCATACTGCTCATAGTTAGGTGTGGGTAGCTGAATTTCATTTCCTGCTTCATCCAAATCTCCTCTAGTAACATCCACACCTGTAAAACGAATACCATTATCAATAAGTGAATAGATATAAGGGCGTGTAGTAATTTGTGAAGTAAACCATCCGAAACCTGCATTGATAATATTTCGCCCATCACCTTTCATATCCCAGAATAGGTTTACTCGTGGTTGTATGTTATTCCAATCGGTAGGGGAGACATCATTTCGTAAGCCCAGTTCTTGATCTAAAACAGGATTGTAATCGGCTTTAGTAAGAAACAAGTTTAAGTCATACCGTAAACCTGCTGTTAATTCCATAAAAGGGAGAATTTCAGTAGATACCTGTCCATAAACAGAAAGATCTGCCACCCAAGTGCTTACAGGGTCTACCAGTTCTTGCCCAGGGTTGGTAAATTTACGGCGATAGCGATCTGGTTCACCTGCTTCTAGTGCATCAAGGCTAAAGAAATCGAAACGACCTTGAGTATCATGGGTGTAAATACCTTTACTATTGGTAATCAAATTGTTTGTACCAAAAGTGAAGTTTAGTTTATTTTTAGTGATATATACATTGTTTACAATATTGTAGGTATGGTTTGTTTGATCTTCAGGTGTCCATCGATTATATCTTGCAACGAGCGTATATTCCTCTGTAACTCCCGGTGCTGTTTCCGATTCTCCTAAAATCCACAACTGTGGATGACGACCAGTTGTAATCACATTTCCCCTAAAATTATAGAAGTATCCTGCTTTAAAGTCATTCGAAACATTAGGACTTAATTGTGAACGCAACGAAATTAAAGCATTGGTTCCTTCATTAATGAAATCGTAGGTAGTTGCATGAATGCCATAGCGACCAATATCGCTATTATTCCTGTTCGGTCTTTCGAAATTATTAGTAGTAAGGCGTAAAGTAAGGGTGTGTTTCTTATTGATTTGCCAGTCGAGCCTGCCAAACCAAGTATCTAGTTTGCGTGTACGCTGAAAAAATCCGATTTGTTGACCATCTCCTACACCATACATAGGTGAACGTAAAATCTCTAATGCCCTGTCCATATCTGCTACAGAGATACGCCCTCCCTGGTTATTTTGTAGTATGCCGGGTTCATCAGTTTGAGCCCAAAGATCGTATTGCTCTTCAAATCTCTCACCGTCGTAAACTATCCCAAAGTGTAGTTTGTCTTTGACGATAGGGCCAAAAAGACTAAAGCCTCGTTGATTTTTAGTATCTCCTAATACATCTCTTCTACGTAAGTCTTGGTCTGCTGCTAAACGAGAATCCCACCAGTAGGAGAATACACTGGCGTGAAATTCATTTGTTCCAGCCTTCGTAACAGCTTTGATACCTCCTCCGTTCCCCCTCCCATCTACCACATCGTAAGAATTGGTAACTACTTCAAACTCGCGAAGTGCTTCCATGGAAAGTACATAAGGAGAAGAGCCTTGCCCACCAAAGCTGGCTTCTCTAGAGTTTACACCATCTATCTGGATAGAATTCGCGCGACTACTTGCTCCAGAGATATTCGTTCCTGAACCGACCAAGGGAGATACAGCTGCCAGATTACTAAAGTTTCTATCATTCGTTGCTAAATTACCTATGTCTTTTGCGGTGATAGAAGTAGCAGTTGGAAGTCGGTTATCACGGCTTCTAAAACCAGAACCTTGTACAACAATTTCTTGTAATTCTTCAACCTCTTCCGACATGACAAAATCGACCTGTAAACGATCGCCTTGGTTGAGGTTATATCCTGTTTTTTTTACATCTCCATACCCGATAAAACTTGTAGTAACAGCATAAGGACCACCAACAGGGAGTTCTTTTAAAATAAAAAAACCATTAGCATTGGTTACAGTACCCGTTTCAAAACCGGTAGATTCATTTTTTATCAGCACCGTTGCCCCTGGGAGAGGCAACGTATTGCTCTCAAATACGCGCCCCGAAATGGAGGCGTCAGTTCCTTGCCCTAATGCATTGCCAGCAATGAGTAAAAAACCTATTAGTAAGTAGTAATTCTGGTAAAATTTCTTCATGGAACAGCTTCAGTTTAGTTAAACATTTATTCAAAACTGCTGAAATTTTAAGATGAAAAAGACAAGGTATTATTAACATTAAGCTGGATTTGAAAATACCGTTGCCGGAATCGTTTTATTTGCTCTAAGAGGCTATTTCTCTATGTTGAATTAGTGATGAACTTTTCATGAATAATTCAAAAACACATTTTTTTGAAAGGGAGAATTCTTAGTTTTATTAACGAATTAGAATGTAATTCACAAAATAGGGGCTAAGAATGTAATTGTATATTTTATGATGAAGACAGGGAATATTACAATAAAAGACATTGCCAGAAAACTTGGTATCTCCACCTCAACGGTTTCCAGAGCAATTAGAGGAGTCCCAGAAGTGAGTCCCATAACCCGAAAGCAAGTTTTAGAATTAGCAAAAAAATGGGAATATGAGCCTAACCAAATAGCACAGAGTTTGGTACAGAAAAAAACACGGATGATAGGAGTAGTAGTCCCTACCTTAACCGATCTTTTTTTTTCAACAGTGATTAGTGGAATTGAGGAAATGGCAGTTCTATCGGGATACCGTGTAATGGTGTGCAACACGGGTGAAGATGCAGATAAAGAGATAGAAGCTGTAAATACATTATTAAACTGTAGGGTGGATGGCATTTTGATTTCCCTCACCAAGAACACTAAAAGCTTTGCACATATAGATCGAATTAAAAAAAGAAAGGTCTCATTGGTTTTGTTTGATAGAGTAAGTGAACAAGTAGCTGCCACAAAAGTAGTTGTAGACGATAGAATGGGAGCCTTTACTGCAACGAAGTATTTAATAGAAAGTGAACATAAAAATATTGCCTTTATTGGAGGTCCTGAGAATACCAATATCTTTAAACAAAGAAAGAGGGGGTATTTAGATGCCCTTTTGGAATATGGTTTTGAGAAAAATATTGCTCTAATAGCATCTACAGACCTTTCTAAAGGAAGCGGTAGCATAGCGATAAGAAAGATCGCTCAGAATAATCCATTGCCCGATGCGATTTTTGCTGCCAGTGATTTTCTCGCAATTGAAGTGATTCATGAATTGGTAAAGCTGGGTTGGCAAGTCCCTGAACAAATTTCAGTAATAGGATTTGGTGGCACGGAGATTTCCAAGCTTATTCTTCCGCAGTTGACGACTATAGAACAACCTGCTTTTGAAATGGGTAAAACAGCGATGCGTTTAGCACTTTCGCAGCTATTATACGATGCTGTATCCTATCAACCAGAATTAGTAAGTTTAGCTACGCAGCTTGTTATTAGAGGCTCTTCTATGTCAAGAAATATACAAGAAGTTGAATGTATGTAAGTAGCTACTCGTATTTAGTTTTTAGTGAAATTAAGCTTATTTACTGTTTTGCTAAGTCTTTTATAGAAGGTTCTAATTGTGTATCATCACAATTTTCGGGAGCGGTAATAGGGTTGCAAATGGCTATCTTCCCATCAGGCATTTTAATTTGGTAACCCGTCCCGAAACGTTCATCAGGTAAGTAGTAATCAGTGGTGATAAATTGTGCTCCTGAGGTGAGGGCAGCATTAAATCGGGAGTAATCTCCTGTTCTGGCTTCCATCGTATTGGCATCTGCTCGTGTACGCACTATGTAACCACTTTTTACCAAATTTTGAATAGAGTCTTGATAAGTGATTGGGTCGTTAAGAATGATAAATGCAGCTTCAGGTGTACCCGGAGCTGCATTTACAAACATAACCCTGCCTTTTAAAGATGGATGTCCTTCTAAGTAAGGAGCATACTTTTCAGCTTGTTCATCTAAAACAAACATAAATTTACCCCTGACTTTCTCTATTTCCGGCCAATTTTGATTGAGTGCGCCGGCTTCCAATGTTTCATAAGTACCTCGAATATCATCAGGCGTAATGATTTTTTCTTTGGAAATGACAGATAATATTGAAGCATCAAGCGAATCGAATGCAGCTTTAGAAAATGGAAGCAGTTCAGTAAAACCAGGGCGGTCTATTTTACCCGTTTTTGCATTAAAAGAAATGGCAATGGGCAAATGAGTAGGATGCGCTTCTGACCACTCCTTCAATTCATTGAGGCAATCTTCTAAACAAAGGCAATTAGAACGAAAGTCTATGTCTTGTACGTGCAAGACTTTGAAGCCGGGGTTTTGCATTTTATCATCAGGATCGTAGGGTAGAGGTTCTCCGCCACTTTTTTTAACTAAAGTCAGACCTAATGGCTTAGCAAAACGCCCCCCTTCCGGATCATGAACAATATCGATTTCCAGTTTTCTCAATCCCAAATCCAGTTGTTGGCTTAAGCTTACATGTTGGTAATCTAAAGAGAGAAAGCCTGAATCTTCGGCAAGTAACAGGCTCATTAAGGGAGGCTCGATGGCCTCTTTGTAACTATTATGGCTGGCAAGCACTTGTATCTGGTTGATTTTGAGTGCTTCCACTGCAACATCCGATTCCTTTTGCTCTGCCACTTTACTGCACGAAAAGGCTAGTAATAAAATTACTGCCACATCGCATACTTTCATATTTTTATTAACTATATTCATATATTTCAATATAACACGCAGAAGAAAACACTATTTCTATTTGACTTTTCTCCTTTTGCTAAATTGAAAAATTTCTTGAAATAAACTTTGAATATGAGATTAAAGATTTAAGGATTTTAAAAATAACGTTGCCAATAGGTTTTGCTGACCTTTAAATTTTTGGGATTTGGTTTTTATTGTAAAAATTAGTGGTAGAAATATCATGAGGAAAACTGCCAGCAAAGGACTATTTGTCTTTTTCAAGGGTCAAATATTTTTTGCTTAGCAGAGTCCTTAATAATACTTCTTAGTTTTTTTATTGTCATCAATCGCGAAGATAGTATTGCCATGCTGGAATTGATACAGCTTCATCTAAATATGCCATTTTAATATAGAGTCTTTTAGGAGCATATGTTCCTCCTTGAAGCAATATATCATTACTCCCAGTACCCTTAGAATGTCTATATATTGCATCTAAAATTCTGATGTCCTGTGATACAGCATTAGCATCTCCTCCTCCAATTTCTAGTGATCTTGTTGAACTTAATCCTGCTTCAATATTCAAAAAATTCAAATCAATATGTTGTCCTTTACTAATCAATAAATTCCTAGTATTAGAACGTTTGATAATCATAGAATTTACAGTAATATTAGCAGTCCGTGTGAAATTGCAACCCTCAGAAGGGCTATCAGCAATATATATCGCACCACAGGTAACTCCTTTAATATCTTGGAATAATAACCTTCCATTTGAAATAAAAATATTATCTAATTTTATGTTGTTATTGGAAAGGTTTGACGGGTTTGAAACACTTGTGTTTTGACCATATATTGATAAACTACCATTTGAGTGATTAATATCAAAAAAAGAACAATTTTTAATTCCTCGAAGGCGGATTCTTCTATTTTTACTTTCAATATTAGAGATATTGACTCCGCTACATTCTTCTAATAATATATTATCGAACTCAGAATCATTGATATATGAATCACTGATAGAAACATCAAAGTTTCTAAAAACTTCATCATTAATATTTGTATTAAATGAATTAATATGAATCCCAACATCACATAAT
>JBCDJE010000125.1:0-8995 GCA_038748185.1 Bacteroidota bacterium | reverse complement strand
TGTATAATTTCTACGTTTCAAATTGAATGATATTGTGTAGTGAGAGATCGAGTGAAGAGATTTAGACCAGAAATTTTTTTACGGAGTGCATCTGTGGATAACACTAAATAATGATAAAAAATACCCTTCACTTTCACTTTTTAAGATGTTCTTTAGGATACAACCTTCGTTGTTAAAATCTCATTTAGCACTGCTAAACTACGATTTCAACGTATCGCCTGTTCACTCAATAACTGCCTTAAAATTGTGAACTTATTATTTCTTCATTACTAAGTGATAAAAATTTGTTATTAGTCGTTTTGGTTTTTGCTTAGGTATTTACCCACAATAATTGCCATAACAAAGACAGTGTAGAAGTGTCCTAATAACCCTACTAAGATGACCAGCTTTTTAGATATTTCCATTGTTGGGGCAATATCGCCATACCCAATGGTAAGCAGGGTAATAAAACTAAAGTATAAGAAGTCGGAGAAGTTTCTTTCAGGAATGCCACTAAATGCCCCATCAAGTATTGCGTCTAAACTAATGAAAACAATACTTGCGAAAACCCCTAAAAGAATAAAGCCACAGAAAGCAGCTGATATTGTTTCAAGCCGAACGACGGCTTGTGCTTTTATATCTCTAAATAAGCGAAAACTTATCTGGGCAAAATAGATCAAATACATACTGGCGAATAAAAATGGTATTTGCTGTTGCATAAACTCTTGGTTAAGTCGTGCTATTAAAACTAAGAGTATTATTACAGCTACTAGTACTTTAGTTCTTTTAGATTTATGCTGGAACAAAAGGAAACTGCATAACATGTTTTGTACATGCAAGATCGTTTCACCAATGTTTTCCCGAATGCTTTCGGGAAATAGCATACCACCAAAGATCATGATCAGGAAGCTGACTAGAAAAATGCTAAATCTTCTTTGGAATAAAAATTCTTTCACATCACAGCTAGACTTTCATGAACATAAATGATGATAAGGACAGAACTAGATAATTACGCTAATAGCGATGCATTAAAAGTGTAATTTTTATAATCAACTTTATAAAGTACACTGTAAAAAGAGGGAATAAAAAGTAAAGTAATAACTGTTCCAAAAAGTAGTCCTACCATAATGGTTACTGCCATAGGCTCCCACATTTCACCTCCACCAAGGTATAGTGGCACTAAACCTAAAACAGTAGTAAAGGTAGCGAGTAATATAGGTCTAAAGCGTTGGAGACACGCACCTATAATAGCATCTTGTAGATTTCTTTCGAATTCTTTTTCTTCCACTTCAACTCTATCAATCAGCACTATTGCATTATTAATTACAATTCCCGCCAAAGAGATGACCCCTAAGAAAGCCATAAATCCAAAGGGCGTTCCAAAGATCAATAAACCTAATACCATCCCAATTACGCCCAAAGGAATGGTGCAAACAATCATAATCATTTTTCTAAAGGAGTTAAACTGAATAATGAGCAGCATAACAATGATAAATGCAGATAAGGGTAAGTATTTGGCCACTGCCCCCATATTTTCAGCCGTTTCTTCGGCTTCCCCTCCTAAAGAATAGTTGTAACCGTTGCCCCAAGAGGCAGCTTGTTCTTTTAACCAAGGAGTTATTTCAGAGATAATTTCAGAAGCATTTCCTTCTTCTGTGAGTTCGCTAGAAACATTAATGGTTCTTGTAAGGTCTAGTCGCTTAATTTTAGAATACTGCCATTGAGGCAATATGTTGGCTACTTGCAAAAGCGGTACACTTTCTCCAGAATTCTGGGCGAAAATATTAAAGGTTTCAAGTGAGGCTAAAGATTGCTGTCTTCCCTGGTCGCTTACCATCAAGATTGGAATCGATTTGTCCCCTTCCCTAAATTCTCCGGCACGAAATCCATCGAGTATGGTTTGGAGTGAAACAGCTATATCTTGATTAGTGACTCCTGCTTGTTGGGCTTTGTTCTGATCGATTTCAATTAAGAGTTTTTTCCCTTTTGGTCCCCAATCGTCTTTAATATTTTTAGTGCCTGAGATGCTGAAAAGTTTTGATTTAATTTGCTGCGAGATTTCTGCCAGTTTATCAGGATCATCGCCAGAGACTTTAATTTCGATAGGCGTTCCACCACCACCTGAGCCTAAAAACCCTGTTTTAATATCAGCATTGGGAAAATTTGCAAAGCAAAATGTATCCAAACGGTTCACCATAGCTGCATTAATCAAGAAAGAAGAAGTATTAACCAGGATATGGGCATAATTAGAATTGGCTTCATCTGCATTGTAGCCCAAATCATAAGAAGACGGTCCTTCACCAATAAAGGCAGCCCAGTCTACAATTCCCTCTGCTCTTTCATTATTAACTAATAACTCCTGTTGTATATATGTTTCAATAGCTGTTACAATATTTTCAGTCACACCAATTTTAGTACCTTCAGGTAGATTCACATCAATGGTAATCATGTTTCGGTCACTATCAGGAAAAAACAGGAAGGATAGCAGCGTAAACCCATACAGTGATAAGAATAATAATACCACAATCCCTAATAAAACCGTTTTTTTCCAAGCTAGTGCCAATAAGATTAAGTCCTTATATTTTAATTTCAAGTTATTAATAATCCTATCTAATAAGCTTTCTTTTTCTGTTTCCTTTTTCGCTTTTAAAAAGAAAGCACAGAATAATGTGATAATACTGAGTGAAATGATCCATGAAGAAAGCAAAGCAATGGAAATGACGACAAATAAAGGCCCCATAATATCCCCCATCACAGATTCAGCCATGTAAAAAGATAAAAATGCGGCAGAGGTGGTTAAGGTAGAAATGAGTAAAGGCACAAAGAGTTCTGCGCAAGAGTCAATGGCTGCTTTTTTCACATCAATGCCTTTGTCCATTTTAACCATGATAGACTCAGCCACGACAATGCCGTTGTCTACCATCATGCCTAAAGCCATAATGAGTGCCGCCAAGGTAATTTGATTGAGTCCAACATCAATCAAGCCCATGATCATTAAAGTAGTGATAGTAACAATAGGGATAAGGCTGGCAATAATAAATCCTGTACGCAAGCCTAAGAAGAACAACATCACCGCTAGTACGATGCCTATGGCTTGCATCAAATTTCCTACAAAATCACTGATTTTTAAATCAATATACCCATCAATAGAAGATATACGGGACAGCTCCAACCCAATAGGTAGGTTTTCTCTGAATTGATTTAATACTTCATCAAGCTCTTCTCCTAGCTTTATAATATTAGCCCCTCCTTTTAGAGAAACATGCAAAGAAATTGCGTTCCTGCCATTGATCCGTACTTTTTGGTTGGGAGGGTCAATATAACTTTTTCTTACACTGGTAATATCTTCCAGCGCCACTACTTGCCCGTTACTGCCTACCGGGATGAGCATCTTTTTGATATCATTGAGATAGTTAAAGTTACCGGTAGGTTCTAAAATAATACGCTCTTCATCCACATTAATCTCACCCCCTGAGTTTAAGATATTAGTATTGCTAATAATATCGTATAACCTGTTTGATGTTAGTCCATAGGTTTTTAGTTTGGCATTATCAAATTCTACAAATACCCGTTCTTCTTGTGCGCCGTTAATTTCAACTTTAGCTGCATCTTCTAACTTGATAAGATTGTCTCGTAAATCATCGGCATAATCTTTCATTTCCGCATAAGAGTAACCATCACTGGTAAGTCCAACGGCTATACCGAACACTTCTCCAATACCATCATCATTAAGTTGGGGGTTCACATTATCCGGTAGGCCTTGAATGGTGTTCAATTTACGCCTCAATCTATCCCAAACGGCTTGTAGGTTTTCTGGGGCCACTTCCATTCTCAATTCAACTTGTACCACCGAAAGCCCTGTACGTGAAGTACTGGTCAACTTCTTTAATTCTGGTAATTCCTGAGCTACTTTTTCAATTTTATCAGTCACCAATTCTTCCACTCTTTCAGGTCCTGCACCCGGAAAAGAAGAAACTATGGAAGCCACTCGGATAGTATATGGCGGCATACTATCCCTTGAGAGAGATTGGTAAAATGCAATGCCCATTACCACCACTACAGTCAGTATGCTAAGGACTATCCGATTTTGTTCTATGGAAAATTTTGTAAGATTCATATTGGGATATTTTTGGGATTATTGTAACCTTACTTTCTGTCCATCTAACAAAGTTTGTAATCCTGCCGTGGCAATTAGTTGTCCTTCTGAAAGTCCTGCTTTAATTTCAAAGCCCCCTGAAGTTAATTCTCCGATTTCGATAGGCTGTTTTTTGACTTGCCCCATTTGCTCATTAGCAGTTTCAATCAAAAAAACGAAATTCCCATTACCATCTTCACCCACTGCTTTAATTGGTACAGTTAAAACTTCTTTGCCAATATCACTATTGGCATTAAGGTTCAGCGTTACATTCGCTGCCATACCTGACCTGATCGCTGAGGAGGGATTTACAATAGCAATCGAAACAGGATAGGTAGCGGCATCACTGGCTGCTATTTGGGCTATTTCTATCATATTTCCCATAAATGTTTCTCCTGCAATGGAAGAAAAAGTAATACTGGCTTCCATGCCTAATGCTACTTGGTTTACAGTACTTTCCGATAGACCTATTTCTATTTCCATTTGATCTCCGGCATTTAGAATAGCAAATAAATGCCCTGCTTGTACACTTTCATTCACTGCTCCATCGGTATCGGCTATTACCCCATCTTTAGGCGCATAGATATAGCCGTAGTTTACCTGGGTTTGCTGAATACTTTTGTTGCGTTTGGCTGATTCAAACTGAGCCAATGCATTTTGATAGGCATTTTTTGCAGCTTGGTATTCACTTAAAGAGATGCTGTTTTTTTCGTATAAAGACTTAATGCGGTCCAGTTCTGTTTTAGCCGTATTTTTATCAGATGCTGCACTATTCAAAGCTGAAACAGATTTTTCATAGGCCAGTTTTGCTTCCACATTATCTAATGTAGCAATCAGGTCGCCTTTTTTTACTTTCTGACCCACACTCACGTTTATGGTGGTAATCACCCCACCACTTCTAAAGCTTAAGCCTATTTCATCGCCTGCTTTGGCAACTCCACTAAACGTTCGAATCTTTTGATCATTAGAGGTACCGACTACATGATATTTTACCGGACGAAGGACTTCTGCCTTTTTTTCTTCTTTCTTGCTACAGGATAAAATGACAAGTAAGGATAAAAACGGAATTATATACTTTCTAAGCTTCATTGTAAAGAGTTTCAGTATAAATATATGCTATGATGAAATAATAATCTTATGATGGTTGAAATAGCTTTTTGAGCGTTATTTATTTCCCTGATATTGTAAAAATCTTTCTTCAAAATCGTCGAGTTGCGTTTGAGATGCAAACTTTGAGAAAAAACCGATAGCAAATTCCAGTTGCAACTGTGCTTGCATGTAATCATAGATGGATAGTGCATATCCTAGTCTGGCTTGCAAAGCAGCTCTTTGGGCATCTATCAACTGAGTAATGGTTACTTGCCCTTGTTGATAATTGTCTTGTACTAATTCAAAGTTTTGTTGTGCATTATCAGCAGCTATTTTACTAAAAGTGATATTGGTAGTTGTATTCAAGGTATTAAGCACATTGGTCTTTATAGCCAGCTCAAGGTTTAAATCGAGTTGTTTATTAGAAAAATCCAACTGTTCTAATTGAATTTTTGATCTCTGAAGGTTTGCCCTTCTGGCATAGCCCTGAAAAATAGGATAACTTAACGATAAGCCAACTTGCCAGGTATCATCGACCAATGGAAAGCCGGGAGTTTCCTCAGAACCGGCACCACCTCTGTCAAACACCCTTCCGGTTTGTGCCTGAAGGGCTAAGTTTGGGGTATATAGTAAGCGTTTGTTTTGTAATAGACTTCTCTCTGCCGCCTTGATGTTTTCTAGTAAGAATTTCTTATTAGGATTCACTAGCAAAGCTTCCTGGACCATAAAGTCGGTGATTAGGGCAAGGTCTTTAGGGGTTTTGATAGAGTTAGCAAGGGCATTATTACTAAATTCCTGATACACCTCATCATCTATGGTGATGTCTTCGATATCAAATTCTTCTTCTAGTGTATTGGCTAAAAAAGTATTTAGCTGATATTTTACGGTGAATAATGTTGTTTGAGCCTGTATAACAGCCTGTTTGGCGGTGGCAAGCTCACTTTCCCAGCGGTAAACTTCTGCATTGCTGGCAGCACCAACACTCACCCTGTTTTTAGCAAGTTCAAGGTTAATTTTTGAATTGGTAAGATTTTCTTGTTGGATAGTCAGGTCTGTTTTTGCAGCTAATACACTAAAATAACCAACATAAGTATCAAAAAGGATATTTAGTACCTCTGCTTCAGTATCATATTCCTGCGCTTTATTGGCATAGTGTGCGAGTTTAATGCCGGCAATCACTTCCTCAGAAAACAAGATTTGGTTTAAAGCTAGCTGCCCGTTGAGAGATTGTTCGGGTGTAAAGGCATTAGCACTTTCCTCATTCACCCGTACTCCTGTAAGTGATAAATCTAGCTGGGGCAATATGCCTGAACGAGCACTTCGAATATCTTGAACGGATAGGGCAATGTCTTGGTAACTCACTTTAATATCCAGGTTTTTTTCTAAAGCCCGTTGCATGATCTCTTCTAAAGAGTAAGTAGGTACTTGCTGCATATCATCCTTAATGAGGGTAGCTGTAAATAGCACTTCAAAAGGAGGAGAAAAGTCAATATCCTTAGCTGTTTGTAGGTTTAAAAAAAACTCTTCTTTAAAGTTGATTACTACCGGCATTTCGGCTAGTGCTGCCCCATTTAGTGCTTCATCTACCATAATGGAGAGCTTTCTGATGGCTTGATTTAATCCATTTTCATCGGATATACAACTTAATATGCCATTGTCTACATGCCATTTGGTGCTAGAGAAAGAGGGTATATTTCTTTTTTGCAAAATTTGAGATATTTCTCTAATCTGATCGGGTGATTTGCTGTACATTTCAGTTAAATAAACCGCATCAATGTTGTCAGCAATTGTTGCTAAAGCACCTGAAATATTATTTGTAACGGGTACTATTTGAATAGTAGCAGAAAGTAACCGGCTTAATGAATCAATGCTTTGTTTGGCTTTTGCCTGGTTAATAGTAGCAACTGATGAAGCATCTGCTAAAATCGCCAGGTTTTTAAAGGGAATAAGTTTACTAAACTCTTCCAACTCTTTATCAATTTCCTGAGATGACCAAATGTAACTAAAATTTTGAACACCCGATTTACCGTCCTGAATGGGAATACCTTGCAGGGAAGGATCGATAATACCCAAACCAAAAGTGGGTATTGGAAAAGTAGAGGCTAGTAAAGCGCCTTTTATACTAATCCCTCCTACAAGCAAAATAACATCCGCTTGCTGGCTAAGTTGTACATAATTATTTTTTGCTTGTTGAAAGTCCTGCTTTCCATAAATAACGTTTTCTTGCTGAAGGGTAACGTTTTTATTAGCTCCAGTGGTAAGGTCTATTTCTTGGGTGATTACCTGAAAAATGGAATCAACTATCGATGATTTTTCGAAGTCAGTGATAATCCCTAACTGTACATCTTGTGAAAATATCTGAGGTATCCATATAAACAGTAAGAACAGCAGCAAGTGCAGCTTTCTGGGTAGCATGTCTGTTAGTATTTATCTAATAAAATCTGAATTTAAAAAAAAAGATCAAATAATCTTATTTCTATAAGGCATTATAGTTATTTTTCTATTTTTTCAAGCTTAATAGAGGATAAAATAAAGATTTTTATTTAGAACTATGTGTTATGAAATACTTCCAAAGCATTGTATTATTATTTTTTGCAATTACATTGAAGGCACAAGATCTTTCTGAAGTGTATGAAAAAGTGAACGATGCGGTAGTGGTCATTTTTACCGAGAAAGAAGCATTGATAAACACAGGCTCTTCTTTTAAAAAAATGTCTTCAGCCGGATTAGGATCAGGATTTCTCATTTCAGAAAAGCAAATTATTACTGCTGGGCACGTAGTAGATGTGGCTGAAACCATTATGGTACAATTTGTAGATGGAGAAATTATCCCTGCCAAGGTCATCTCAAATTTTAAAACATCAGATATAGCCCTTATAGAATTGAATTGGGCTAAGAAAAATGCCACAACGGTTAAACTCGGCAACTCAGATAATGTGAAAATAGGGGAAAGAATTTTTGTTGTAGGGGCTCCTTATGGATTAGATCATTCCCTTTCTGCGGGATACGTGAGTGGGGTTATTAAAAAAAGAAAAGGGGAAAATCCTTTTACCCAAGCTGAATTTATTCAAACGGATGCGGCTATAAACAAAGGAAATTCTGGTGGTCCAATGTTTAACTTAAATGGAGAAGTGATAGGTGTAGTGAGTAATATTTTATCAGTATCCGGTGGATTTCAAGGCATTGGTTTTGCTGCCACCTCAAATATTGTTCAAGAGCTTTTATTAAACAATCATGTATTTTGGTCGGGGATGGATGCTACCCCATTGACGGGAAAGTTGGCTAGAATTTTTAATGTACCACAACCCGATGGGTTATTGGTACAGCGAGTGGTATTACTTTCGCCTATGGGTTTATTAGGTTTAGAAGGAGGAGATACCAAAGTAAAAATTAATGACCAAGAATTAATTATTGGAGGAGATATTATCCTTGCTATTAATGGAATTAAGTTTGAAATGAATGATGATACCTTAAGCAAGATCGCCAAGAATACAGCCAGTACTAAACCAGATGATCCCTATAAGTTGACTGTGTTGAGAGGTGGGAAAGTAATAACCTTAGAAAGAAAGTAACCTCTACTTTATGACCTGCCTAATTATTTATTGAAGCACAAATTCCTTTTAGTTTGTCATCGGTATAAACCTTAGACTACTTGAAAGAAAAGCCTCAAAAACATTTAATGGATGTGAGGAAAGGATAATGTGTCAACTATTAGTCAGCTACTCATATTTTATACAAATCTTTCATGCTACTACTTTAACATTAGATCAATTTTTATTTAAATTATACCTG
>JBCDJE010000124.1:0-9056 GCA_038748185.1 Bacteroidota bacterium | reverse complement strand
GCGATCGGCGTGCCGATGGGCAGGACCAGATCGTCCGGTACGCTCAGGACCGGCGCGGCGTTGGAGGCCGGTACCGGCGGCAGAACGAACACGGTGATTGCAACCAGCTCTCACTACATTCCCTTGCGAAGCACTTTTAAAAATATATCTTTTATATATGCCAATACTAAATAGGGTGGCAGTACTATTTAGTACACTATTAAAAGTACTGAGTACAGCTCCCATGACTACCGCCGCAAAAAAGCCTGTAAAACTGGTAGGCATTACTTTTTTAACCAATTCCGGATAAATCATGTCTTGATTATCATACAAGCTATCACCGAAATAGTAGAAGCCAATTACACCGGGTAATACAATAATAACAGGTACAAAAAGTTTGAGTAAGCCAGTATAAAGTAGCCCTTTTTGGGCTTCCTTAAGACTTTCTGCACCTAGAGCTCTTTGTATAATGGTTTGGTTCATACCCCAGAAATACAACTGGTTAATCATTAAACCTGTGAACAATGTACTAAAAGGCAATATAGAATTTTCACTTCCTATTACGTTAAATTTCTCGGGACTTGCCTGTATAACTTTATTCAAACCTGTTAATAAATTGCCCCCTCCTATTTCCCAAAAAGCAAAAGCTGGTACCATTAATCCCCCAATAAATAGCCCAAACCCATTAATAGTATCTGAAATTGCTACTGCTTTTAAGCCGCCAAAAATAGCATATATAGAACCTATTACCCCAATCATAATCACCGTAAGCCACAAGCCTGTGACTGATTCACTTCAAACATCTCTGAAATGTTAAAAATACTTTCTATGTTGATTGCTCCAGTGTACAATACTATAGGGAGTAATGTAACAACAAAAGATAATATGAGCAATAGCGCTACTATTGTCCGAGTAGCTTTGTCGAAGCGATATTCTAAGTATTGAGGAATAGTGGTGAGCCCCATTTTAAGGTAAGTAGGAACAAAGTATAAGGCGGCTACTACCAACGCCAACGCCGAAGTGACTTCCCAAGCAATAATGATAAAGCCGTTTTTGTAAGCAGAACCATTCATCCCTATTAAGTGCTCGGTAGAAATATTAGTTAATAACATAGAGCCGGCAATCGTTACACCGGTCAAGCTTCTACCACCCAGAAAATAGCCGTCTTGTGTATCAAAATGTTCGTTTCTAAGTCTATACCAAGAATAAAAAGCAACAGATCCTGTAAAAGCAATAAAAGTAATATAGACTAGCATAAATTAAGTTCAGTTTTCATATTTACTTTACAGTTTTTCTTATTTCAGAAGGAGTAACTGCAAATTGTTTTTTAAAGCACTTACTGAAATAAAGTGGATCATTAAATCCTACTTTGTAAGCTACTTCAGCAACATTAAGCTCTGTTTTTCTCAATAGTAAGACCGCCTTTTTAAGCCTTATTGTTTTTATAAAATCGTTAGGTTTTAAATCTGTAAGTTCAGCTAGTTTTCTGTAAAGTTTAGATTGACTTGTGTAAAGCTCAGCACATATTGTACTAATGCTTAAAGTCGGGTCGTCTATATGGGTTTCTACTACTTCTTTTAATTTGTCTAAAAAATTTTTATCAGGAATTGAATTACTTAGTATGTCCAATTCTGTATGCATTTCATTCTGATACTTCTTTTGTAATATTTTTCTATTATCAATTAAGTTATAGATTCTCGCTTTTAATAATTCTGGTTCAAAAGGTTTGGTAATGTAATCATCTGCACCTAATTGATAACCACTTAATGTATGTTCATGAGTACCTAAAGCAGTGAGCAGAATTACTGGTATGTGGCTGATTTCTTCGTGTTTTTTTAATTTTTCGCAGAACTCAAATCCATCCATTTTGGGCATCATTATATCAGCGATTATTAGCTTGGGCATTATCTTCAGTGTTTTTTCTAAACCTTCTTTGCCATTCTGCGCTTCGTATATTTGATAATCTGAAGTTAATAGTGTTTTAATGAAATGTCTTAATTCTTTATTATCTTCAATAATAAGCACTTTGTATTTTGGAAATGAGATATCTCCAATACTACTATTATCAGTAATAAACTGAGGTCGTACATTTTGTCTTTCTTTCAGCGTGAATAACTCTTCTTCGCTGTAAGTTTTTTTTGTGATTGGTAATTCAACAATAAACTCGCTTCCTTTTCCAGAAGTACTTTTAAGGGAGATAATTCCCTTTTGTACTTCTATAAGGCTTTTTACTAAAGAAAGTCCAATGCCAGTACCTGTGTGTGTTATTTTTTGATTTGGGACTTGGTAAAACCTATTAAATATTTTTTCTTGCTTTTTTTTAGAGATGCCAATACCATTGTCTTTTACAGTAATTTTAATCTTGTTGTGTAGCAATTGAAGTGTTACAGTTATATTGCCATGGTTTTCGGTATATTTAAAGGCATTGCTCAGAAGGTTATACAAGATTTTATCATACTTATCAATATCTAGCCAGCCTTTTATTTGCTTTTCATCGGTAGAAAAAGTGTAAGTAATGTTTCTCTCTTTGGCTATGTGTGTGAACGACTCTGTAATTTTTTTTGTGTAAGCTACTATTTCTACTTTTAACGCTTTGAGTTTTAAATGTCCGGCTTCTGCTTTTCTAAAATCCAATAATTCATTCACCAATTTGAGCAACCTATCGGCATTCCGCAAAATAAGCTGGTGCATCTCATCCATCTCCCGATTTTGATTAATGCTTAGCAAATGCTTAATTGGTCCCAATATCAATGCAAGTGGTGTTTTTAACTCATGTGAAATATTTGTATAAAACTTGAGCTTTTCATTATGTAAGATTTCCTCTTTTTCAATTTTAATTTTTTCGAGTAATAATGCATTTTTCAGGTTCAGGTTTGTAATTACATTTTTCTGCCAATAATAAAGTGCAAGTACTACTAGTAATACATAGAATGCATAAGCATAATAAGTCTGCCAAATTGGAGGCTTTACATTAACCCTTAGCAGATTAGCTTCGCTCCAATCGCTGTTCATATCCCTACTTTCAATAAATAAAGTATGGTTGCCAGCAGGTAAATAAGTATACTGTATTACAGAAGGTTCGTCAGGAGGTATTTCTATCCATTCATTTTGTAAAGGCGTTAGCTTATACCTGAACAGCCTACTACTATAATTGATATAGTCAGGAGAAAAAAATGAAAGTGAAAAACTATTATTATCATCATTTAATTGTATCTCATCTGTATAAGCTATCTGCTCTCTTAAAATTAGCTGGTCGTTTAATAATTTACCTGAGGCAACTAATTGGTTTCTTACTTTAAGCTCAGAAAGTATAGGAGGTTCATTACTACTATAGGCTTTTATTTTGTGAGGATCAAGGTAGATAATTCCTTCTTCACCTCCAATATACAAAAGAGAATCTGCCCAAAAAAAGAAGCCTCTCTTACTGTTCAAGATAGTTCTTATACCATTGTTTACAGTAAATTCCAGATAGTCATTTGTTTTTGAAGTGTAATTAATTAAACTATTATTGTTGATATTGAGCCAAAGTGATCCTTTTTTATCAATTATGATGTCGGTGATCCATTGGCTTTGCATTTCTTTTATTGTAATAATACTGTTAGAATTTCTTGCTTTATCTAAAAAACACAAACCTCCTTTTGTCGCTATCCAAATGACACCATCTTGAGTTTCTACTATGTCTTTAATAGAATTACTAGGTAAGCTACTTTTTACCGAATTAGTAGAGTAATTAACTATGGATTTTAAGTCAAGGTGAATTTGTATCAAGCCACCTTCAGTACACAACCAAATATAACCATCTGAATCTTGGTGAATTTTATTGATATTTTCAGGAAAAATGTAATCTATTAAAAAGCTAGGCGTAAATATTTCCCCAGTTTGAATGTTGAAAAACTTTAAGCCATTTCCATAGGTACCTACGAGCAATAATTTTTCTGTAAGCTGATTAAGTGCATATATGGGAGGAGCATTCAACAAATCAGGCTTGAAAATCTTAACAGATTTATCTGCAATATTGAATTTTATTAGTTCACTATTCCAAGTCCCAATCCAAAAATTGATACTATCTAAAGTAGTGATACTACATATCCTGTATTGTTGTAGAATACGAGAAAATTTGTTGCCATTTCTTATGATAATACCTTCATATATATTACCTATTAATAATTGATGGTCGAATGATTCTGCAAAACAAGTAGCTGCATTGGCTTTTAAATCAGAAAAAATTTTATTATTTAATGGCTTAAACTGATTTTTGAATGGGTCATATTTACTAAGCCCATTTTCGCTTCCAACCCAAATTACCCCAGACCTATCTTCAAACAAATTATGTATCAGGTTATTTGAAAGCGATTTATCATCATAGTCTTTGTGAGCAAACTGTTCAAATTCTCTTTCCTCTAGGCTCTCCAGGTTTTTTATTTTCAAGATACCTTCGTGTGTACCAATCCAATGTTCGCCATTTGATCTTTTAAGGTAACTAGTAAGAAAGTTTCTTAAATCTCCTTGTGATGAATCAAAAGCTTTGGAAAGATTAAACTTTTCTGTCTTTTCATTAAAGCTGTACAAGCCTTGTATTGAGCCAGCATAAAGTGTCCCTTTTTCCAACTCCATGAAAAAATAAACCAAAGGTGCTTCAGCATCAGGATATTGCGGAATATTCTCTCTGTATATTTTGTATTCCTCCAGTTCAAAGTTTTTATTAACTTTTGCTCTTACAATACCTGCTGAGGTACTCCCAAGCCAGAGGTGATTATGTCTATCTATAAATATGGTTTTTATATATGAAATACCAGGGGTAGCAATCTTATATAATTCTCCAGATTTAGTATAAACAAATAAACCCTTCTTTTTTGTCCCAATCCAAAGATTGTTTTCCGAGTCGAGTAAAAGTGAGCGAACTTGTAAATTGCTAATTTCCTCATTAGTATTTGACGTAACACCAGAAATTACTTCATCAGAATCTGTCAGTAAATCAAATTGGATAACTCCTTTATCGGTTCCTGCCCAAATACATTTCCTTATTGCATCGTAGGTAATACTAGTTACATCATTACTAGGTATGGATTTTTTATTTGGATCGAATTGATACTTTTTAAAGGTCTTACCTTCAAAACGATAAACACCACTAAAAGTAGCCAGCCAAAGAAAGCCTTTTTCGTCTTGTGTTATATCTCTTATAGAATTATACGAAAACCCCTTCTCATCAAGATAATGTTCAAAAACAGCATCCTGAGCTACGCTTAAATGATTAAAAAATGAAAATGACAACAAAAGCACACCACCAGTACATTGCTTGCTTATATAGTTAATCACACTCCTCATTTATGCAAATTAGTAATATAGCAAAAGCATAACAAGTGAATAATCTTTAAAAATTGGCTTGAAAAAGTGCTTTTGGTATCAATCATCACTTATGCTAATAAATAAGAATTTGTTTGGAACAACCAAAGAGTAATATTGAGCAAGTCTCTTTTTTAAGATTAACTCAACAATATTTATTTATTTGTCAGTTTCATAGTTTTTGTAGCCGGCTTATTAGTCATCTTGAGTATTAATTCGCCGCCGTTAATTATTTGATTGTGTGTTAAAGAAAGGTTGTTGAGCCATTCATTATTAAATGAAGCTTTACCTACATATACATTTTCCTGTTTGTTATTTTCTGCCTTAATAGTAAATGTATTGCCAGAATAATAATCAGGGTTTAGTGATATAATCACTTCATCGAATATGGGGCTACCAATTTCATAAACACTGTTTTCTTCCGTTCCCCCACTCATTTGAAAAAGACCTATCTTTAATAAAACCGACAAGGCGCCCATTAAACCTTGGTCTTCGTCCCCATTGTATCCGGTATTTGGGTCTAAACCTGAATACACCTGTTCAACTATTCTTCTGGACCAGTACTGCGTTAAATTTGGTTCACCCAATTTATGAAAAATAAAAGCGGTTTGTATAGAAGGCTGGTTACCGTAATTAATTGGTATCCGTTTGTATTCCTGATGAGTTTCTTGTTCATGTGAAGTACCAGAAGTAAAACTTAATTCTTCAGCCTTTTCAAATGATGTATTCAGTTTGTTAATAGTAGTTCCAGTTCCACCCATCAACTGCGAAAGCCCGTGCAAATCATGTGGAACAAACCAACTTGCCTGTGCACCATTGGCTTCGTTAAAGGCCAGTCCATAATCATAGGGATCGTAAGGCGTAGCCCAATTACCATTGATATCCTTTGGCCTCATCCATCCTGAAGTAGAATCAAATACATTAATGTAATTATTGGAACGTGTTATAAAGTACTCATAATCCGCTTGTTTATTTAAAGCTTTAGCCATTTGTGCCAAAGTCCAATCTTGGTAAGCGTACTCCATAGTAAGGCTGGGACCATCTTGATGAAAACCAAAGTTCCCTTCAGGTATAGGCCAGGGCACATACCCTTTATCAATATAATGGGTAAGCCCTCCCCCCAAATTAGTATCATGCTCATATCCTGCTTTCGACATAATACCTCCTGGCATATGGTTCTTTTTTAAACCCTCGTAAGCCGCATTTATATCAAAAGACCTGATACCTTTTTGATAGGCACTTACTATAAATGGAGTGGCTGAAGAACCAGTCATAACATAAGTATAATTACCACCAGAGGGCCCCCTTGGTATCATACCACCATCTTTATAATATTGTACAAGAGAGTTTACAAATTCCTCAGTAATGTTTGGATAAACCAAATGCCATAAGGTGTTTAATGTCCATTGAGCCCCCCAAAAAGAGTCGGAATTGAAATGTCTGAAAAGTGGATTCCCATTTTCACTAAGTGGTATTTGCCTTACTTTTAGTGTATCATTTGTGTAATCTGCATATTTCCCATTTATATCACTTATAGTTCTTCTGCCTTGCAACGCATGCCAAAGGTCTGTGTAAAACCTTCTTCTATCTTGTAAGCTTCCACCTTTCACCTGTATTTTACCCAAGTAAGTATTCCATTCTTTTCTGGAGGCGGCTACAGTTTTATTGAAATCCCAATGGTCTAACTCTTCATTTAGATTAAGTAACGCCTGATCTTGATTTACATACGAAATACCTACCTTCATCAACACTTCTTTCACCTCACTATCAAGGTTAATAAAGACACCGCTATTTTTACCAGATAACTCTCCAACATTACTATAGGTTTGCTGACCTACCCAGCCATCTAAGCTTGCAATTTTCTGATTTAATTTGATAGCGAAAAATATTGGAGTATCATGAGGTCTTCTTCGTGTAGCACCATTTACTACTTTACCAACAAGCGTATTAGTACCAGTAACTTTTACTTCACCGGCAATCATTTCTGAGGGACCTAGGTTTCCACCAAGGTTTAATATTATTTGTTTTTTGCCACTGTTGTTAAATGTATATTTATGAAAACCTACCCTTAACGTAGATGTGAGTTCCGCTGTTATATTATACCTCTCTAATAATACTTTATGGTAACCAGGCTTAACAGTTTCGTTTTCATGCGAAAAAGGAGAAAAGTAATTTACGCGATCAGAGAGTTCAAGATTGCCCACGGGTAGTAAAGAAACGCCTGAAAGTTGCCAAGCATGTACATGACTAAAACCTCGGATTGTATCACTGTTGTAAAGATAACCACTCCCCCATGTGCCTTCAGTATCAGTATCAGGACTCAGATTTATCATACCAAACGGTCTGGTAGCAGAATTAAAAAAAAACCATCTTGAATTAACGCTATCGAGATGAGGATAGACTAACTCTGTATAATCTGTTTCACTTTCATAGTTGCAACTATTTATGATAAATACAGCAACAATTGATAATAGTGATAATCTTATTTTCATATGTTTGAATTAAAAGCAGAGAGGAAATATTAGCTAATAACTAATTCAAATTAACATGCTTTTCCTGTAACTCATATGGAAAATATTTCTGATAATATGGAATATAATTTCAATTAAATTTTAGTGAAAAAAAATTCCATGTTTATGGGAATTCTTTCCATATCCTTTATTGCAAGACACTATACATTTGAGCAAAATAATTATTTCAAAAAACATAATATGAATATGAAAAAAACTACTAATCCGAAGGATAAGTCCTTTTTAAGACTAAGTTCCTTAATAGTATTATTTTCTATTATCTGTGCTTCAACAGTATTTGCACAGATAAAGGTTTCTGGAAAAGTTATCGATAATAAAGGAGAAACACTACCTGGGGTCAGTATCCTAGAAGATGGCACTTCCAATGGTACTGTTACAGATGTAAATGGGGAGTTTGCACTACTGGTATCTTCAGGAAGCGCTAAACTTACCTTTTCTTATGTAGGGTTTGTTAGCCAAACTATAAATGTTGGCAATAGTACTTTTTTGGAGATTCAGCTGGAGGAAGATGTTTCAGCACTTGATGAAGTTGTAGTGATTGGATATGGTACAGCTAAAAAATCTGATCTTACTGGTGCTGTTGCCTCTATTGGTTCTGAAAAAATTACAGAAATGAACAAAGTAGACATAGCCCAATCATTACAAGGTAGAATTGCTGGCGTTTCTGTGAGAACACTAAATGGCAAACCAGGTGCCGGCTTATCCATTAAAATAAGGGGTAATACAGTTATACAAAATGCTAATCTTGCGAGAGATGGGCTAAGCGATGATCCACTAGACGATTTATCAAGGCCTTTGTATGTAATTGATGGTATTTTTGTAGATGATATTTCTGCTTTGAACCCCAATGACATTGAAAAGATTGACATCCTAAAAGATGCGTCTGCTACTGCTATTTATGGATCAAGAGGAGCAAATGGGGTGGTTATTATATCGACTAAAAGTGGTTTTGAAGGTCAGACATCTATTTCTTATGATGCCACCGTAGGTTTTAGCACAGCAGCGAATGTACCTGAAATGCGATCTGGTGAAAGTTATGTTCAATTAGTAGATGATTATGCCAGACATTTGCAATGGATAGGGGAATCGAATTTTACGAGAGATAATTTTTATGGTTACTCAATTGACCGTTCTATTGCCTTAACCCCTGAGGAACAACAGAATGTAGCCAATGGTACTTATACTGATTGGGTTGGATTATTT
>JBCDJE010000123.1:0-9076 GCA_038748185.1 Bacteroidota bacterium | reverse complement strand
GTCGCTCAAAGCAAGATTACCTTCCTCGCATAAATGTTAGTCTCATGCCGGCTGTTCTAAATTTATTTAATTCTACATTGTTTGGACTGAACTCATTTTGGTAGTAAGCACCCCATTGTAACTGCCATTTATTTGACAAACGATATTCAAACCCGGCACTTAATTCAGCAGCACCACCGCTAAAACGAATGTTATTATCTGTACCTGTAGAAGGGAAACCGTTCGGATTGAATGGTACATCAAAATCATCGTCTTCGTCCTCAAAACGGTACTCAAAATCTTGAGAGAAATTAAGATCCCCTACCCAACCTACTCCTAAAAATGGTCTTAATTTATCTCTATCATTTTTAAAAAAGTATCTTAATTGAAGTGGTATAAGCATCCTATTTTGGGTAGACTCTATATCCATAATAAAATCACCTTCTCGGTAAGTATCAAGTCCTGGAAAACGCCTTATGAAATTCTCCTCATAATCCGATTCAAATACATCATATAACTCATAACCGCGCCTCTCGTAGAGTAGCCCCAAAGATAATCGCCAACGCTCACTGTAAATAAATGAAGATTGAATCCCTACTGAGGGAGCCGGATATGCCTCCCCCCAGATTGGTTGAGGAATGGACAGACCAGTAGTAAATCCCCATTTTGTACGTTGAGGCAATATTCTTGTTAGTGCTTTCCCCAAACTAAATGTTGGCTTTTTGATTGGCTTTTTTACAGTAATCTTTTTTATGTTACCATGTTTTACTGGTACAGAGTCTATGCCAATAAAAGGGAATCTTTTTAGGCTGTCCAATATACTGTATGAACTATCAGCTGAATGATAAGATGGGTCGCTACCACTTGAAGCATACCAAACAGTATCTTCGCTTTTTTCAGAAGAAAGCATACCCCCCTCCCTCAATTTTGTATCCAATAGCTTTTCAGCATTATTTCTTCTGAATTCATCAATTTTAGCATCGGAAAAAGAGAGATCAGCTTTTTGAGCTGCCAAAGTATTGCCTGATTCATATTTTAATCGATCAGCGTTTGAAAACTTATTATTGTAACCAATGTAATTTACACTTCTGCTATAAAATGGATATACTGTTTGGAATCCCACATTTTGTGCACCTTTAGAAAAAGACCAACTTGAGGAAGTTAATAATTGAGGCTTGTTATGCCATATATAAACGGTGTCTGTGCTAGATTTCACAGGATTTTTTTTGATATACAATTCGAGTGAGTCTATCTGTCCATGCATTTCATCCATTTTATGTTGTAGCTTATTTGTATCACTTTGCATCTGTTGAGTTTGTTGCCACCAATATAAATTAAAGGCTACTAGTGTCATCAAAACGGGCAACCACATCCATTGCTTTACAGATTGCCAAAACGTATGCCAGTGAGTGGCTGGTAATTGAGACTCCAATACTGTCCAACCAACCTTCTTTTGTTGGTTTTTGAAACCTACTTCAAAGGTTTTCAATTTTTGGCGCATTAACTCATCAAATTCTTTGTCTTTCATATTTCTAAATAATTTCCTGCCTGTGAGTGGTGCAAAATCAATTCTTTTAGTTTGGCCCTGGCTTTTGCCAAGTTCGACTTTGAAGTCCCTACATTAATGCCAAGACGAAGTGCTATTTCCTCGTGTTTGTAACCTTCTATCACATACAAGTTAAAAATGGTCCTGTAAGCAGGTGAAAGTTGCTGTATAGCCTCCATCAATTCCATTTCACTGAGCTTGCTTATAGCCTGCTCTTCCCCATGCATATTTTGGGCTTCCTCTATATCTTTATACTGTGAAAATTTGAGACTTTTTCTGTAGTAATCAATGGAAGTATTTACCAGGATACGCCGAAGCCATCCTTTAAATGACTTTGTTTCGTCGTATAGCTCCAACTTGCTAAAAACCTTTATAAATGTATCGTTGGTTATTTCCTGAGCTTCCATTAGGTTGTTTGAGTAACGCATAGCAATACTCATGGCATAGTTATAATAGAGCATATACAGCTCCTTTTGGGCTTTGCGGCTTTTTTTTCTGCAACCTTTTAAAAGAGATCGTAATCTCTTATCAGAGCTTTCCCCCACGTTTACGATGGTTTATAATTGATTATTCGTTTCAGTTGGCCAATTGAATTAACATAATCAGGTATCGACCATTAAATTAGTTACAGCACGCAGTAAATAGCTGAAATGGTTGCCTGTTGTTTTAAAAAAATTTGAATTTAGGTTGAAAACATATTAATCCGTAGCATTGATAAGGAAGGTAAATAGGGGTATCATGCAAACTGTATCAGTTTTTCTTCCCTGATTCCAAATCTAAGATACCCGTTTCTAATAGTTTCTGCTAGCTTCCCATTGAGTACTTTTGAAGGGGTAATCAATACCACATATACCCCTCCCTTTGAAAACTATGTTTACTGTTTTTTGCAAACACTTGCTCACAACTGTATTAATAAAAGACTATACAAAACTAGACATAAAGGTTTCTTGATTCCAGTTCCATTACCCATAATTAGTAAGTAACTCCTACTTCTTCATTCAAAACCTGAATGTATCAATATTATTAGCAACTATGTTAAAAGAAATTCCAGTCCTAAAGGGCATATCCAACCGGTAGTTACTGGGAAATCTAATACAATTGTAGAGAAATGGTCAATCGCAGCGAAGGATGTTAACCTACCTCAGATCCTCTTGGGATATTACTAGCAGGTACAGCAAGTAAAGGTGGCGTTAATTCTAATGTTATAACCTAAATGTTTAAGGTTCTAAACTGATTTACACTTTTTACTTACGAGGCCAGCTATGAAGCTTCTTCAGTTTTTGGGATGTTGCAGAACAGGGCACCTATTACCTATCTTCCAGGACTAGAAATGCATAAACAAATTTTTCACATCAATACAAGTATAGAAAATGATATTTATAATACCCCTTTCATTAGTTTATCAAATCTGCTATCCATACAAATACTAAGATCGGTAGTAATGAATTTTCCTTTGTAAAATAAACTAAAAATAGTAGCTGGGGTTGGTGCTGATTGCGCCTCTTCCATAGTATTTAGCTTCACTATTTTTAATGGAATTTGTCTTTTTCGGGCAGTCTCCATCAATGACTTTTTCACATGGTATTCTGAAAAAGGACAACGATTAGAAAAATAAGCCACTAAACCTTCTTTTTCAGGACATTCGCCACTTTTTACCGATGCATTGAAGCTAGGGCTTACCGCATCTTTTTTTATCTTCCTAACTAAAAGGCTAAATCCGGAAGGCAAATCTTCACAACTTTCAAAGCCTTGTCGTAATAACCATTTGGTATCACTCATAAAATGAAACTTCTTAGTACCTACTACAGTAACCAACCCATTTTTCCCTTGCACTTCTGCATCATCTAACGCATGTTGCAGCAACCTTTTTCCATAGCCTTGCCCTTTATATCTGCCAGAAACCCAAAAACAGTTGAGTAATAAATAATTCGGTGCAGTTACGGGCGCCCATCCTTTTTCAGCTGGTCCGTATTCTATAAATACCTTGGCGCGTGCATCAATCCTGCGAAATACATAGCCATTCTCAAACTCTCTTTTAAGCCAATCTTTTTTTAATCCATAGCTTTCTGCACATTTTTTATCAGAAATGGCACAACATATATGCTCGTTGGCGATGTTTTCTACTGTTAGTTTAATGATATCTTCCATAGTAAAGTTATTTTGCGTATGTCATTTTCCATCTCTCCAAACGCCTCATACCTCGAGTAAAAAGCCAAGCTAAAAATTTTGGAGAACCACTTTTAAGCATTTTTTGCTTACAAAAGTCTTGAAATTCTTCTACAGTCCCATTAAAAGTAAAAACACCGTTTTCATAGCAATAACTGCAATATTTCAAATTTTTACTACCATCTGCATTAGTACCTCCACTCTTTGGATCTTTTTTCATTGGCATTCCACAACTTTGACAAAATTTACTAGCTTTTTCCATAGTCGTTATTTTATAGGTATGAAAATCTCAGTGAGAATATCAGCTTCGTTGACTTTATCGGGATTGTTTAAATATTTTTCAAAAGGCATGCTATTGCGTAAGTAACACCCACTTTTAGACAGCCAATGATGATATATGTACTCATACAAATCTATTAAACCGGAATAAGAACCTCGCAGAGTAAACACAGCATATTTTCCCCCATTTAATTTTTGTATGCCAAACTCACCTTCAGGTTTTATGTCCTTTTCAGTAGTGATACAAGCATAAAAGCGACACTTTTCAGGTTTTGTAATGCTAGGGTCGTCAAAATTAAGCCCAATGAATTCGTTTTGTCCGGTAACAATTTGTCTGCTTTTTGCAAACTTCCACAATTTTTTCCAAGCTGTTTCATAAGGATCTGAAGAACCGTATTGAGCGATGATGCGAATATATACAAGCTTCTTTGGGGATATTTCACGAATTTCTGGAGTGATATTTAAAGGTGCTGGTTTTGCTTTGGGCATTTGAGTTGAAAAATACGTCTGTAAATTTCTAAAAGCAGAAGGTGTAATGCCAAAGTGTTTTTTGAAAGCTTTCGATAATGCATATTGGCTTTGATAACCAGTTCTTTGAGCAATCTCAGTAAGGGTTAACGTGGTAGTTTGTAACTTTTGGGCTGCACTTTCTAGCCTCAAACGGGAAATGTAAGTTCCTAAGGGCTCGCCAATAAAGGCTCTAAAAATACGATGAAAATGAAATTCAGATATATGGGCTACTTGAGCTAGATTGGTTAAATCTAAAGAATCCTGCAGATGATTGTTAATGTAGTCAACTACACGATTTACTGATTTATGATATTCATTCTGTGTAACTGTTTTCATTTGTATAAAAATACAACACTTAATCAAAACAGTACTTATCCAATCTTGCTAGTTTCACACTTTAATGTGAGGTTTTTGGATTTTCGATAGACATACCCCTAAATAGAACTTACTTGCCTTTTGGAAAAAGTGAGACAACCTGTGCATTATGGTTTTAATGTTTCTTCTGGCTATTAGATTCCTTGCAGACGCCCTTCACAAAGCTGTGCAATGTTCGGAATGAAGTGGTCAGCATGACGTGATCAGCATAACAATTTAACTTATTGATTATAAGCTTTTTGAGTAAAAACCTCATGTTACTTTACAGATATTTGTATGAGATGATAATTTACTCAGATTTCAAAGATTCTACAGGATTAATCTTCGCAGTAGTATACGTGCGATAGCTTACAGTTACAAGTGAAATAAGAAGCAAAGCTAATGCAGGAATCAAAAATAGATCAAAACCCATTTCAATTTTAAAAGCATAATTTTCCAACCAAGCCTTTCCTCCTATTAATATCACTGGAATAGCTACAATAATTGCTATTAACAAGAGGATTAAATATTCGCGGGAAAGCATAATCATCAAATTACTAATGCTGGCTCCCAATACTTTTCTTATGCCTATTTCTTTCATTCTTAGTGTAGCTGAAAAAGATACTAAGGCAAAAAGTCCTAAACAAGCGATGAAAATGGCTAGGATTGAAAAAATAGAAAACAAGTTCCCAAATTGTAAGTCGGCTTGGTACTGTGCATTAAAGTCATCATCTAAGAAAGAATACTCAAATGGATCGTCTGGAAAAATAGTATTATAATCCGATTTTATCTGTGCAATGGTTTCTTTTACATCTGATAAATTCATTTTGATAGAATAGTATGCTACAAAAGAATTATTTAATACGAAAATATGTGGTGAATGAGCATCCTTTAACGAACTCCAATGAATGTCTTTAACTACACCTAATATCTCAACTGTATTGCCCCAATTATCAACAAGCACTTCATGTAAAGCATCTTCGGCAGAACTAAATCCGAATACTTTTACTGCTTCTTCATTGATAATCACTTTATCATCTGGAAGGATTTTTTTGGGGAAATCTGTTTTAGCAATAAAGTCTAACTCATAGGTATTAATAAAATCGGTATCTACAACAATCAAATTTGCTTGTTTATCGCTGCTTTTTTCCTTATCAAATCTACTATAACCTTCTGTAGCGTAATAGCCACTACTTGGAAAGGAACTTGTTCCAGAAACAGCAGAAACGGCATGATGCTTAGTTAATGTATTCTTAAAAGCTTGATATTTTGTTTCAATTTCCTCCATTTCCGATGTTTCTAGCATCAATCGAGGGCCATTAACTATCAATATTTTTTCCATATCTACCCCTAAATCCTGATCTCTCATATAGCTAATCTGCTTATATACCAAATAGGTTGCTGATATAAGCAATATTGATATGGTAAACTGAAATAAAATAAGTCCTTTCCTCAAATTTATGCCTCCTTTTTGCATTACTTCAATCGATTTAAATATGGCAACAGGTTTAAAGGATGATAATATAAAAGCCGGATATAAGCCTGATAGCAATGAACCAAGAATAATAATTGATAAAGAAACCCACCAGAATTTTATATCCCAGAAAACAGAAAAGGCTATATTCTTACTAATAATATTATTTAAAATAGGTAACATACAATAGGCAAGTGCTACTGCTAAGGTTGCTGCTATAAAATTGACAATGGCAGCTTCTGTTATAAACTGCCCTACCAACTGTTGTTTAAATGCACCAATTGATTTCCTAATAGCTACTTCTTTGCCCCTTTTAATAGCCTGAGTCGTAGAAAGATTGATATAATTCACCCATGCCATAAGTAGGATAAATACGGCAATAATTGAAAAGGAAATGACATTTTGTAAATCTCCATTATTGATAGCCAGTTCTTTTGTGAATTCAGATTCCAAATGAATAGCTAAAAGTGGCTGAAAGTCAATTTTCCATTCAGAACCAGGATCTTTGGCATCTCCTTTTGCTTTTGCTGCTACGAGTTGATCAAATTTTACTTTTATATCATTAATTGCAGTTGCTTCATTGATTCGCACATAAGTCACAAAGTCAGTAAATCCCCAACCTTCACTATCTTCTTTTGAATAAAAGGGGTGTTTCTCTAAAACAAAAGTGATTGGTAGCAAACATTCAAACTGTAAATGACTATTTGCAGGAAGTGCTGCTAACACGCCCGTTACTGTAAATTCTCCACTTAATATGCTTAAACTGATTCGCAGACTTTTTCCTATAGGATTGGTCTTGCCAAAATATTTTATAGCAGCTTGTTCAGTAAGTACTATATTATACTTTCCGTCTAATGCTGATTCACTATCTCCATATTTTAAAGGGTAGTTGAATAGTTGCAAAAAGTTACGCTCAACATACCACATATTTTCCTGTAGAAATGATTGCTCATTCTCAGGATTGATTACAACCGGTGCATTTCTTTGAGGACGTATGCGTACAAATTCCGTTATTTCTGGTATTACTTCTTTAGCATTAGGTCCAAGTCCATGCGTAGTAAAAATTTCAGTACCGTGATTCTCTCCATTCCTAATTGTTGTTTGAGTGAGGCGATAAATATTTTCAGCATTTGTATGAAATTGATCATAGCTCAACTCAAAATGAATGTATTGGTAGATCAATAAGCAAACCCCCATACCTACTGCTAAACCTAAAATATTGATAGTAGCATAAAGCTTCTGTCTCAATAAAATGCGAACACTAATCTTAAAGTAATTGCGATACATGCCTAAGTTAAAAAGGGGATTTTGTGAAAATGAGCGCATAAGACTAGGACGAAATAAAATAATTACTTGTAAAAGATATTTCCATTGTGCATACTGTTTTCCTTTCTCTAGATTTCGACTATACATTTCTTCCAAATCACCTTGTATTTCATCAAAGTAACTGGGATGGCAAAACCATCGGAAGAATCGTTCAGCAAGTCGTCTCATCATTCTTTTCTTAAAGCATTTACAGGATTCACTTTAGCTGATACATAAGTACGATAGCTCACAGTTACAAGTGAAATAAGAAGCAAAGCCAATGCAGGAATCAAAAAAAGATCGAAACCCATCTCGATTTTATAAGCATAATTTTCCAACCAACCCTTCCCTCCTATTATTATAACCGGAATAGCTACTATGATTGATATTAATAGCAACACTAAGTATTCACTAGAAAGTAATATCATTAAATTGCTGATACTAGCTCCCAATACTTTTCTTATTCCTATTTCTTTCATTCGTAATGTAGCTGAAAAAGAGACTAAGGCAAATAGGCCCAGACAAGCTATAAAAATGGCTAAGATTGAAAAAACAGAAAACAAGTTGCCAAATTGTAAGTCAGCTTGGTACTGCTTGTTGAAGGTTTCGTCTAAAAAGAAATAATGGAAGGGATCAGTTGGAAAAGCCTTTTTGTAAACTGATTCAATATGTGCAATTGTGGCTGGGATATCCGATAAATCCATTTTAATGGAGAAGTAAGCCCCATATTCGTTATCTAATGCATAAAGCATAGGCGAAACATCTTCTTTTAAAGAATTCCAGTGGATATTGTTCACCACACCTACAATTTCTAATGTATCTCCAAAAACAATCAATTTTTGATATAATGCCTCTTGGGGGGATTTGTATTCCAGTATCTTTAGCGTTTTTTCGTTGATAATCAGCCACTCATAATGTTTGATTTTTTGGGGAATAATGCCCTTAGCCAAAAATTCCATTCCAAAAGTTTTAATAAAACTGGTATCTACAAAAGCAGCATTTCCTGTTTTTACTTCTTCACTGAACTGTTCTAATTTTCGGAAATTTACAGAAAAGGGATTATCTCTTCCCGGAATATGACTAGTTGCAGAAATAGCCGAAATAGTATGATGTCCCACTATTTGATTGATAAAAGGTTTGTATTTAGCACTAAGAGTTGAACCCTCTTTTTTTATCGTTTCTAAAACAACTCTGGGACCATTTATTACAAGTATCTTTTCCATATCAAAACCTAAATCCTTTTGCTTCATAAAAGTGATTTGTTGGTATACCAAGTAGGTACCTGAAATAAGGAGTACTGCAATCAGGAATTGAAAAGCGATAAGTCCTTTACGTAAGCTGAGTCCTCTTTTGTTAGTGACTTTGAGTGATTTTAGTACGCTTACTGGTTTAAAAGAGGCTAATACAAAAGCAGGATAAAGCCCGGAAAGTAGTGAACCAAAAGGTACAACTAGTAAAAATGC
>JBCDJE010000122.1:0-9115 GCA_038748185.1 Bacteroidota bacterium | reverse complement strand
TTTCCCTTTCTATAAAATTCCCTATATATTTATGCCACTACTATATACACAGTATTGATTTTTATTTATTGATAGATTTCCTAAAGTATGAAAATATCCACCAAACATCCTGATTTTTTTATTCATGAAGCCACAATAGACGATTGTACATTACTACTCACATTTATCAAGGAATTGGCTGAATATGAAAAACTGCCTCATGAAGTAGTTGCTGATGAAGAAACTTTAGCTAAATCTCTTTTTGGTGAGAAACAATATGCTAAAGCTATAATTGGTGAATATAAAGGTGAACCGGTAGGTTTTGCTCTATATTTTCATAACTTTTCCACTTTTGTAGGACGCCCGGGGCTCTACCTAGAAGATTTATATATAAGACCAGCTATGCGCGGAAAAGGCTTTGGAAAAATATTGTTGAGTTATTTAGCGAAAGTAGCAAAAGAATTAAATTGTGGCCGAATGGAATGGTGGGTGCTTGACTGGAATAAATCAGCTATAGACTTCTATAAATCGATTGGTGCTAAGCCTATGGATGAATGGACAGTTTACAGAGTTATAGGAGAAGCATTAGATAAACTGGCTGAACAATACTAGTAAGTATCGCGACTTACTACAAAATTTAAAAACTAAACGAACACTTCACATTCGTTAAAAATATATTATCGATTTATGCACGTTCCTGAATGTGTTCAAATTTTTTGAACACTCACACAACAAAAAATTTAAAACAGATGAAAACATTTTTTAAAGAACTCTTCAAGTATAACCACCATTTTAATCAAGAACTCGCTGAGGCTGTTATAAAATACGATAGCCAATTTCCTCAACATGCACTGCAATTGTTTAATCATCTTGTTAATGCACAAACGATATGGAATAGTAGACTTATTGGTGAGAAAGCACAAATCGATGTTTGGGATATACATCCTATTGAAGAACTAAAGACCTTGGATAAACAGAATTACCAAAACTCTTTAGATTTGGTAGTACATGCGAGTTTCGATCAACCTGTTACCTATACTAATTCAAAAGGTTTAACCTTTACAAATTCGGTACGAGATATGTTATTTCATATTGCCAACCATGCTACTCACCACCGAGGACAAATTGTTTTAGAAATGCGGCAACAAGGACTCGAACCTCCTGTAACTGATTATATTTTTTACAGGAGATAACTAGTACTTTATAACAACTAAAAAAACTTATCCACGTCTGCGGCAACATAGCGTATATTCAAAAATGAAAAATATAAAAAGATCATTACTATTTTTTGCAACAATCATATTGTTCATACAAACAAATAATCTGACTGCACAACAGATGGTACAAAGTGCTGCTATTGAACAAAAAGTAGCCGTAAAATACTACTTATACTTACCTGAAGGCTATGAGAATTCACAAGAACAATTTCCTTTACTACTATTTCTTCATGGTGGAGGTGAATCAGGAGATTCTTTACAGTTAGTACTAAAGCATGGTATACCCAAATTAATTGCTGCAGGAAAGAAGTTTCCCTTTATTGTCCTTTCACCTCAAAATCCGGGTAAAAAGAAATTTTGGGACGATGTAGTTGTGAATGAATTACTCGATAAAATTATCGCTACACATAAGGTTGATAAAAATCGTATTTACGCTACCGGAATGAGTAGAGGTGCCTATGGCACTTGGCGGCTTGCTATGCAGCATCCTGATAAGTTTGCGGCTATCGCACCGGTTTGTGGTGCTGTTCCTGCCTCTTATGCAATGTGGATAAAACATATTCCGACTTGGGTTTTTCACGGAGCTAAAGATCCTGTAATAGCTGTTTCAGAGTCTGCTGATATAGTTGAACATATCAATAGATTAGGAGGTGATGCAAAACTAACTGTCTATTCTGATGCAGGGCATAATGCTTGGACAGCTACTTATAATAATCCTGAGTTGTATGAGTGGTTATTATCACATACAAAAGAGAAAATTAGAGAGTAAGATTGTGCTTTAATGTAAATGCTTGTATGTTCGAAAAATTCAAAAAGTTAGAAGCAGAAGGACTTATTACATTGCGTGCTAATAAAACTGAAACACTCTTTATAGCTAACTATACACCTATAGTACAATACGAGAGGTTATGGGATGATTTACTTATACAATGCCGTGGGATGATTTTGGATGCTCAAGGAAAAACCATTGCCCGTCCTTTTAAAAAGTTTTTTAATATAGAAGAACACCAACCAGAAGAAATTCCGAATGAATCTTTTGAGGTGTATGATAAGCTCGATGGGAGCTTAGGTATTTTGTATTTTGAAAAAGGTGAAGCCAAAATTGCCACTAGAGGCTCATTTCAATCAATACAAGCGGAAAAGGCAACAAAACTATTATATAGCCAATACAAAGAGTACCTAGCACATTTTAATGAGCAACACACTTATCTTTTTGAGATTATTTATCCTGAAAATAGGATCGTAGTTGATTATGGAAAAGAGGAAAAACTAGTACTTTTAGCCATTATAGCATCGCAAACCGGTGAAGAGTTGTCAACTGATGATTTTGATTTTCCCGATAAAGTAAAAAGGTATGATGGTATTAAAGACCTATCGAAAATTAGGGAATTAGAAGATAATAAACGAGAAGGCTTTGTGGTCAAATTTGAATCGGGTTTTAGGATAAAGGTAAAGTTCAGCGAATATGTGCGTTTGCACAGAATCATTACTCAAGTTTCTAACAAAACCATCTGGGAACACCTGAAAGATAATAAACCATTTGACGAATTACTCAACCGTGTACCCGATGAATTTTACGATTGGGTGAAAATGACACGGAATAAGCTACAAAGTGATTTTGATGCTATACTCGCAGAAGCAAAAGATACTTACAGGTCTGATTTTGGGACTAAGAAAGATTTTGCGCTTTGGGCGAAAGCACAAAAATATCCGCATATATTGTTCAGCTTGTACAATGGGAAAGATACTGATAAGTATATATGGAAAATGATTAAGCCTACATTTGAAAAGCCTTTTAGGGAGGAGGTATAGATAATTTTTTTCCCTAAAAGCTTATTGCTAACTTCAACGCTTTACGCAAATGAAATTACTTATTTTAAGCGGTTTACCGGCAAGTGGGAAATCTACCTGGGCCAAAAATTACTGTGCTAAAAATAAAGATTGGGTAAGGATTAACCGAGATGACCTACGTTATATGCGCGGAGAATATTGGATACCCAAACAGGAAAAGCTGATTAATGACTGGGAAAATCAATGCATGTTAGCCGCTTTACAAAGAGGTTATAATGTGATATTGGATGCGACTAACCTCAATAAAGATAGAAATAAGGAAAGAGTGACAAAACTTCAAGAAGCTTTTCCCGAACTTACAGTAAGCTATAAAAAATTTGAGATCTCTTTGGAAGAGGCTATTAACAGAGACTTGAAGCGCAGTAACTCTGTAGGTGAAAAAGCAATAAGAGCGATGTATGAGCGCTACCTCGCCCCAAAACCAGTTGTTTATGAAGAAAAAGATACACTGCCTCACTGTATTATTTTTGATGTAGATGGAACGCTAGCCAAAATGCATAATAGAGGTCCTTTTCAATGGGATAAGGTACAAGAAGACAAAGTCAATGAACCTATAGCTAACTTAGCAAGAACTTTATATCAAGCAGGTAAGAAAATCATTATTATGACTGGCAGAGATGGCATTTGCAAACCTGAAACAGTAGCTTGGTTAAAAGAAAATGAAATTTTCTATCATGAGCTGTTTATTAGACCTGCCAGAAATTCAGAAAAAGACGCGGTGATTAAGAAACGAATGTTTGAAGAAAATATCCGTGGAAAATACTATGTAGATTTTGTAGTGGATGATCGAGACCAAGTAGTGGACATGTGGCGCAAGGAACTTGGGCTAACTTGCCTTCAAGTAGATTATGGAGATTTCTAATGTACTAGAGTAGACCACTGAATATCTCAAAAAAGTGAGCTATCAGTCATAATAAATAATGGCATGATACTAAATTTTTATAACTAGTATATCTTCAATACGTGTAGTGTAACATGGTGAAAGCCTTTCCTGCCTCATTTTATACGGCTCTTTTGTACCTTCTCTTGCTGTTTTTACAATATGTTTCCCATACTTCTGTGACAATGCATCACAGGTTTCCATTATTTGGTGGTGTTTGGGTGAATTGAAATTATTGAACAAATCTAATTGCTGTGCTTTTTTGGGTGTAAAATCCATCAGGAGAATCCCTGTCTTTTTGTATTTATATGCTTCATTATAAATTTGCTTCAATGCGTAACAGGCATATTGGTTAATAATAAGGCTGCTATCAGTTGGGTAAGGTAAGCGTATAGCTTGCCTTCTTTTATAACTTGGCATATCTAGTTGAAAGCGGTTAGTTTCAAGAGAAACAGAAATAAGTGAAGTGCAACAATTTTGCTGGCGCAGTTTACGGGCTGCATTTGAACCAAAAGTGCATAGAGCCGCTTCTAAGTCTGCCAGTTTTTGTAAAGGTTTGCCAAAAGATCGGCTAGTCAGTATAGCTTTTTTAGCAGGAGGTGCATCTTCTAAAGAAATACAAGGATTGCCATGTAACTCTCTGTAGGTACGTAAACCAATTACTGTCATTTGTTTATGCACCCATTTTTCAGGGAGTGCTTTAAAATCTGCTACAGTTTTAACTTTCTGTCTGTAAAGTAATTTTACCCACCGGTGTCCAATACCCCAAACCTCTTCTACAGGAATTTGCCCACAAATTCGATCTACTTGAGCCATATCTTTTAAGTAGCAGCAACCACTATAAGATTTATCTTTTTTAGCCACATGGTTCGCTAATTTTGCCAATGTTTTTGTAGGCGCAATGCCAACCCCTACTGGAATACCCACATGCTGAAATACAGTTGCTTTAATTTCTTGACCATATTTCTTAAAATCGAGATTTCTGAATCCATATAAACCTAAAAATGATTCATCAATAGAATATACTTCTATATCAGGTGTAAAATTGGCAAGTACCTGCGTAACTCTTTCGGAAAGATCACCATATAAAGCAAAATTAGCCGAAAAGACAGTAATATTATTTTTTTCGTAAAAGCGCTCATGCTTAAAAAACGGTTCTCCCATTTTTACACCCAATGCTTTTGCTTCATCTGATCGGGAAATAACGCAACCATCGTTATTAGAAAGCACAATTACTGGCTTTTCCCATAAATCGGGACGAAATACTCTTTCACAGCTAGCATAGAAATTATTGCCGTCTACTAATGCGTACATACATTTTAGGTACTAATATTTTTTATCTCAGAAATTAACAGCTTGATGCAGCCAATTCTACTAATTCATTCATCGATCATTAAAAATTACGAATAGCAAATGTGACTACTCCTAGTATCCTAAAATTTTTATCAGGTGTAATCTCAACTACTTGGTAAGCAGGATTTTCAGGCTTGAGTAGGGTGTTATTTTTTTCTTGTAAAAGCCTTTTTACCGTAAATTCCCCATCAATTGCCCCAACAACTATGTGGTTATGTTTTGCAGGAACAGAACGGTCCACAATTAAAATATCACCATGACAAATACCAACATCTATCATTGAGTCGCCAGAAACTTTTACTAGAAAAGTAGAAGCTTGATCTCTAATTAAAAAATTGTTTAAATCTACTTTTTTCTCTAGAAAATCATCTGCCGGAGAGGGAAACCCTGCAGATACGCTGCATCCATAGAAAGGAACAATTTGTCGTTTTTCAATCTTTGGTAAAAGTAAAACGACTTCTTTATAATCAATAAAGTCTATCATTTGTTAATATGTTAAAAAAATAAACAATAAATGTTTTATTTTTAAACATAATAGAAAATGCATCTACTTACTCATTACTTTAGACTAAGGGAGTGTTTCTTTCGACAAAGAATAAAATAGGGCTTTTATAAAAAATGTATTGCAATTATTCTTTCATTTTAGGAGGCCAAATCATATCACCATGGTCACGAGCGAACCATACAATATCATCTACTCGGTTTTGTTCTCTGGCACGCGTACTCAATTTTTTGTAATCCAGACTATTTAAGGTCTTGTCTTCTAAAGGGAAAGGATGCGAAATGGTTGCTAGATGATTTCGCATTACTTCCTGCAATTGCTGCTTTTTTTCACTGTAAGCAGGATCGTTAGATACATTTTCCTGCTCATAAGGATCATTTTGTAGATCATACAACTGGTCTGCATCAAAATAATGGGGGAAATACTTTACCGCTATTCTTGAGTGGGCTTGCCCAGCTTTGTTCAAATAATTAGGTGCTTGTAACAATGCACCTGTATTTATTTGCCGGTTGACTGCTTCAGGAAAGCGCAAAGCAATATATTTATATTGACCATCTGAAACAGAACGCGTATAACCTGCTTCTGAAAATACATAAGACCTAACTTGTTTTCTCTCTCCTTGTAATACAGGCAACAAGCTGAAACCATCTAAGGGTTTAGGCAGTTCTTCACTTCCTGTAGCAGCTAGTATAGTTGGTAAAATATCTGTATTTTGCACTAATGTCTCTTGATTTACTACTCCTTTCACACCTCCTGGCCAGCGAACAATCATGGGTAGATTTGTTCCTTTTTCATAGCAAGTGGCTTTACCGGGTTCAATATTATGGTCAGCCATAAAAATGATTGCTGTATTGTCATAGAGTTGCTCAACTTCTAGGTATTCGATAATCTTACCTACTTGGTAATCTATATGGGCGATACCTGCAAAGCGATGTGCATCTACCGGGTTGTAAGCGCTTGCTTTTGTAAGCATAGTCGCTGAGTCGGGTTGATAGTTTGCTACTTCAGGCACATGTCCTTCAAGCGTATAGGCAAGATTTTCTCTTAGGTTATTAAAATGGTTAGGACCATGAATAGCAGTAGGCGCAATATATAAGAAAAAAGGTTTTTGTTGTTTTTGAGCAGATTGCATGAATGTTATACCGCCTTTAGTGATCCAAGGAATGTTATGGTAATGCAATGCTTTTACAGGGAATACATCAAAGTTTTCCCATAATACACTTTTTGCTTCATCAAAACCTGCTGAGTTTTGTAAATACTGAGCAACCATTTGCTGGTGTTTTGCCAGTTTTGTTTGAATAATCGCTTCTGTAGGATCGTCTGCTGCATTAAGTTGAGGTATAGACAAAGTATCTGGTAATTTTCCGATATGCCATTTACCTGCCATACCGGTATAGTAACCCTTTGTTGCAAGCAAGCGAGGAAGTGTAGGGACATTATCATTGATAAATGTATTCCAAGCAATACTATAAGGATCAGATTTAGGGTTATTTTCCAAAAAATCGGGAAATTGACAACGACCTGCTACTTGTCCTGTCATTACTGAATAGCGACTAGGCGTGCACATGGAAGCAGTAGTATGCGCTTGCATAAATTGTATTCCTTCGGAAGCAAGTCGATCGATATTGGGTGTTGGGAACTTACCTCCGTAAGAAGCTAAATCACTAAATTGTAGTTCATCTGTATAGATCAGGATGAAATTCATAGGTTTTAATGTCTCTTCTTTACTTTCCTTTTGTGTAGAAGAAGTGCACGAAAACAGTATCAAATTGAAAATAAGAGATGTAGCCCAGTATATTATTTTCATAAAACAGATTTGGAGTGTCTATGGAATATTTAGATTTTTGACGCTAAAACTATGATTTATTTCTAAGAGCAGTATCCTGCACTATCCTTAGCTATGTGGGTTCTTTATGAAATTACTCGGTAAGAAGAATGCTACTTAATAAACAAAAAGCGCCACTATAACGGTAACTACCATTACAATGAATAATAGCGAAGTGATAGTCTCTAAAAATTGGTTATCCAGCACTTGGATTGCTTCACTTCATCCGTATTACTTTCATGAAAACGAGGTATAGGACAGTAAACGTTGTTTAATAAAATCATGTAGTGCCACTAATTACATCAAAGCGTTATAAAGTTCAAAAAAGTAATATTTCTACTAATCCTCTTAAAAGATAAAACATAGCTTTAGTTAAACCTAATTTGCACTGTACAGCACATCTAAAAATCAGTATCGGCTTCATCAAGTTTGAGCGGTTTTAGCCAAATATTGCGATACAGCACATCGTGACCTTCAGCTTGGAGTTTTATACCACCCGGAGTATCAGTAATACCTTTACCACCATCATTACCTCCGTCTAATCCTGAATTCGCGCCTCCCCAAACCTGTGAAATCGATTGGTTCGTATGAACTTTTTTTCCATTAAAATATAAGGTAACCATCGCTTTTTCAGTACGTATGCCATTTTCAAAGCGAGCTGCTCTAAATACCAGATCGTATGCATTCCATTTTCCTATACCGTTATAAGCATGATAAGGAGAAGGTGTTTCATTAATTACAGCGCCCATACCATGTTTGGTAGTGTCTCCATCGAGTATTTGTATTTCATACCTATTTTGAAGATATACACCACTGTTCCCTCCTTCTTTTTGAATAAGGAACTCTACATGCAATCTAAAATCGTGATATTTTTTTTTGGTTACAATATCGGCTGCTCCATAGATGCCACCTGCAGCTGCCGGATCGTTGCTATTTACGGCAGTGCCTTCGTCTACAGGATCGCTAACAATTTGCCATTTAATAGGAAGGGATGCAGCAAATCTAGGACCCTCCCAGTAAGTCCAATTTTTCTCAAGCATTTTCTTACTTCCGTCGAATAAAATTTCAGATCTTTTCTTGGCTTTTACTCCTACTCCTGTTTGTGCAAATACTCCATTAGAAAGGTAAATAGTAAATAATAACCCTAAGAAAGTTACAAAACCTTTTTTAGATAGTTTCAAGTTAATCTTTTTCATCTGTTTAAATTTTTTTGATTTCTGAATATTCAAAAAGTTGGAATACATTCAGGAACTCTCATAAACTTTAATCATTTTTCTATATGAATTTGAAATGTTGAAAATTCATGTTTGTTTCATTTTCTTTTATAGTTAATTCGATTAAGTATAAAGATAAGCCCAGTAAATTAATAATGCTTGTAGAGGCAATCTAAATAAGGTGAGCAATACAGCTTTTCCTTCTTCTTTGGTTTGTTGGTAATGATAAATATTTGCCGGAAAAACAGCAATGAGCAATGTAATTATTAGCCAAGCGGCTAATGACCTGTAAGC
>JBCDJE010000121.1:0-9192 GCA_038748185.1 Bacteroidota bacterium | reverse complement strand
TTTTTAGAATCTAAGTATAAGAAGAAAGTAGTTGTTAATAATTTTTTGAGCTAGGAAGCAATAATAGGTTTTAGTCTTCTTTTTTAGGGTAAAATGTTTTTTACTATTACCTTAATGCTTTCTTCTAAACGGCGTTATATACAAAGCAATTAACAATATAGAATAGTGCACGTATTTTATAGTGTTGTAATTTTTGGCGTATTTTCAGAATAATATAAAGGCAACAGGGCTAAATGGGTGAGATTTTAACTTACGGATTATTTATTTTAGGATTCGTATTGCTAATTAAGGGCGCAGATTATTTAGTAGATGGTTCTTCTTCAATTGCCAAGAAATTCAATATCTCCGATTTTATAGTGGGTATGACCATTGTTTCCTTTGGGACATCAATGCCTGAGCTGATTGTAAATATTATGGCTAGTTATGAAGGCAGTTCAGAATTGGCTATTGGTAATGTTATTGGTAGTAATATCTCTAACATTCTCCTCATATTGGGTATTTCGGCAGTAATTTGTCCACTACCGCTACACCGCAACACAGTACTAAGTGAGATTCCATTTTCATTAACAAGTGCACTTTTAGTTGGTTTTTTAGCCAATGCTGCATTATTCGACGACCGAGAAAACTTAACTATAAGTAGGGGTGATGGTATTGTACTCTTATTTTTTTTCGCATTGTTTCTTGCTTATATTTTTAGAATGGGGAAAGACAGCCAATCACCATTGGTTGAATCAGATCACGAGGTAGAAATAGTGCCCATGCCTAAGGCAATTTTAATGATTTCAGGTGGTATCGTAGGGTTATTTTTAGGTGGAAAATGGGTTGTGGAAGGAGCAATAAAAATTGCAGAAGTTTTTGGTTTTTCTCAAACATTTATAGGTCTTACTGTAGTGGCTATCGGTACATCTTTGCCTGAGCTAGTCACCTCTGTGATAGCTGCGACGAAAAAAAATACTGATATAGCTGTAGGCAATGTAATTGGTTCTAATATTTTAAACCTTCTTTGGATTTTGGGCATAAGTTCCATCACTATGCCACTACCTTTTGATATTACTACCAATACCGATATTGTAGTTTTAATTTTTGCGAGTAGTCTTCTCTTATTAGCTATGGCTACAGGAACTAAAAATGCAATTGATCGTTGGGATGGAATTGCTTTTGTGTTTATTTACATCTCCTATATCGGTTTTCTTGTATACAGAGGATAGCGTCAATTTTTAAAATCTCATAGAACTTTTACCTTAGTGTAGGTAGGCTAATTGCATATAAATTAAGTCTCTTCTTTTGTTTATTGTCTTATTTTTGCAAATATTCTCACGATTGAGGTCAATAGATTAATATTGCAAATCTTCTTTTTACAACCTATTATAATAAAAGAAGCAGTAGCCATTTTTTAGAAGATATTAATATTTTACTGAAACTATGAAAAAAGGATTTAACAAACGATACCTATTTGGTTTCATTTTTTTTATAACAACTTACCTTTCAAAAGCACAGTCAGATATTCCTGTACAAGAGCTTGAAGAGTATAAACTACAGGCAAGAGACTTAGTAAGCTTTCTAGAATTCACATTAAATACTTTAGGCGAACCAAGTACCACTGCCAAAGAGAAAGATATTATTATTAATCAAAGCTATATAAAGCTTTTTAGAGATGATAAAGTGCAGGTTGAGGATGATTTAGATGAAAACCGAGATGTGGTTTCTAATAAAGATGTACAAGCCTACTTAAAAGATATTGATTTCTTTTTTAAACAAGTACAGTTTGAGTTTAATATTGAAGAAGTAGAACACCAAGTGAATGATGTAGGACAAATTTATTTTAAAGTAGCTGCTAATAGAAATCTAAGAGGAGTTACCATAGAAAATGATACGGTAAATGTAAATAAGCCAAGGTACATAGAAGTTAACTTAGATCGGGAAAACCGCGATCTAAAAATAGTTAGTTTTTACACTACAAGACTTAGTGAAGAAGAAGAATTAAATACTTGGTGGAATAATCTTGACTTAGAATGGCAAGCTACTTTTAGAAGGCAATTACAAATTATTGAAGATACGCTTACACTAGCTCAACTTAGAGTAGCTACTTCTATGGAAAGTTTAGATATTTCATCAAATGAGATGGTTAGTGATCTTTCTGCACTGAGTAAACTTACCAAATTAAGGAAGTTGGATATATCGGGTACACGTGTAGTTGATCTTGTACCACTGCGAAATCTCACAAGATTAGAAATTTTACAATGTTCAAATACGCTTATTAGTGATTTGAGTCCGCTAAAATATAGCACTAATCTAAAAGAGTTATACTGTGATGGTACACTTATAACTGATTTAATGCCACTGGCAAATTTTGCTAACTTAGAAAAATTATATGCTTTTACCACGCCGATAAGTGATTTAAGGGCACTTTCCGGCTTGTTTAAATTGAAGGACTTACGTATTTATGATACACCAATTACCAAATTAACGCCCTTAGCAAACTTGAAGCAACTTGAAATTTTAAGATGCTCTTACACACAAGTAAGCGATCTTTTTCCTTTAATGAATTTGGCAAACCTTGAACGCTTACACATCGAGTATACGCGAGTGACAGATTTAGAGGCACTTAAAAATCTTACTTCATTAAAGCAACTATACTGTGACGGTAATAGTATTAAGAGTTTAACGCCACTAAATGCTCTACCGGCACTTGAAAAAGTCTATTGTGATAATACTATGATTACAAGGGGCGAAGCAGCAAAGTTTATGGCTAACAATAAAAATGTATTGGTAATTTATGAATCTGAACAGTTAAATAATTGGTGGACTACCATTGGGAGAGAATGGAAGCAAATTTTTGCCGGTTATGTTAAGCTAAGTGATGTACCTACAAAAGAGCAGTTACAAACAGTAGCTAATCTAAGAACAATAGATATTGCTGGTATAAAAGAGATTGGATCTTTGGCTCCATTAAAGGAGTTATTAAATTTAAAAGAACTAAACTGCGAGAATACATCAATCAACTCATTAGCACCTCTTAGTGATTTAATTGATCTAGAATCAATCAATTGTGGAGGAACTATACTTAGCGCTAATGGGCTTGATCCTATCAAGTCATTATCTAATTTACGAATGCTAGATTTTAGCAATACCAATATAAGTAATATACCCTTTGGTAATTTCACATCTTTAGAGACTGTTAATTGTGATAATACGAAGGTTAATTCGCTAAACGCACTCAATAAACTAGATAATTTGAGACTGATTTACTGTGATAATACACCTCTCAAAGCAGAAGCTGCTAAAAAATTTGCTGCTGACAATACTCAAGTGTTAGTGGTATTCCAAACAAGCACACTGAAGGCTTGGTGGAACGAATTAAGTGCAGACTGGAAAAATATATTTACCAAGCAATTGGGCATAGATGGCGACCCTGATAGAGATGCACTGCATCAAGTAACAAGCCTTAAAATCTTAGATATACCGGAAGGAACAAGAATTAATAATCTCAAGCCACTTGAAATGTTTAGTAGTCTTGAAGAGCTACGCTTTTCGAACACAGCAGTTAGTAATTTGCAACCAATAAGTAAACTTTTAACACTTAAAGTACTAGAGTGCCCTAAGAACCCCATTTATGAACTTGATCCTATTGTGGATTTAAAACATCTCTCCTATATAAATTTTGAAAATACACCTGTAAAGAAACTTGACCCACTTGAAGAACTAAAAGAATTGGAAGTGATAAAATGCTCAGCTACGCAAATTAAAAGCCTTTCTCCACTTCATGATCTAAAAAACCTGAAGAGGTTAGAATGCTACAATACTAAATTATCTGAAGGTAAGGTCAAAAAATTTAAAAAGAGCCTTCCTAAGGTTGATGTAGTTTTTTATTGATGATGAAAGGGTATCATTTTTTTTGATACCCCCCCCCCCTGGGTTTATTTTGATATAAACAACGTAATTTATCCTAAAGAGGCTTCATACGCATCACTTTCCAGTAACATTTCTTCTGAAGCTCCGCCTTTGATTTTAATCTTTATAATCCATCCTTTGCCATAAGGATCAGTATTAACGAGCTCCGGCTCATCATCTAATGCTTCATTAAATTCTAATACCTCTCCTGATAAAGGCATGAATAAATCTGAAACAGTCTTTACTGCTTCTACTGAACCAAAGACTTCCCCTCCTTCAACCTCTTCACCAATGGTATTAATATCTATATAAACGATATCTCCTAATTCTTTTTGAGCAAAATCGGTTATACCTATAATAGCTTCATCGCCTTCAATTTTGACCCACTCGTGATCTTTCGTGTATTTTAATTCTTTTGGGAAACTCATTTTTGAATAGTGTTAAATTGTAACTGTGTATGTTAATCTTGAAAATATACTTTCCTTAAAAACTGTTGAAAAAATTGAGTAGTTGTGCCACTTTTTTTGAATTACATTTGTTTATACAAATATGTAACATTAAATCTTTGTTATCAATTATGAATATTTACAATTACGCAAAGGTAAGTTCAGAATTAACTTAGATATTTGTACAACAAATTACTATAAAACAGCGTAAAAAATATCCAGCTATCGTAAAAAATTACAGATTATCTAGTCATGAAACTAATAAAATATATTTTTTTCAAGTTTGTTTTCTTTCTTTCTCCTATACTTTTTTCAAATTATAATCCTGATCTCTCAAGAGAACAGAAAAAAAGGTTATACCTTAAAGAATTACTATATCGCAAAATGCGTTTAAAACAGCTTGAAAATTTCTAATTAATGAATTCTATCGGCTCTAAGGCTGATATTTTTAATAATTTCCTTTTCTGAAGCAAGTAACTCTTGCCAACGTTTATCTACCTCTTCTCGAGGCCTGTATTTTCTGGCAAGGGTAATAAAATTTGTATAATGTCCAGCCTCGGAAACCATCAATTCATGATAAAAAGTTTTTAATTCTTCATCTTGAAGATGTAGTGATAAGAGCTTAAATCGCTCACAACTTCTTGCTTCTATTAAAGCACTCATTAGTAATTTTTCAACAAGTTGTTGTTCTCTACTACCTCCTTTTTTTAGCTGCTTAGCAAGCTCATTTACATATTCGTCTTTACGCATCTTGCCTAAAGGTATTTCTCGCTTTTTCATTTCTTTTAACACTCTTTCAAAATGTTCCCATTCTTCGGCTACTACTGGTGCTAACATTTCTACAAGTTCTTGTTTATCGGGGTATTGTACAATGAGTGAAATGCAAGTGGAAGCTGCTTTTTGCTCACAATAAGCATGGTCTACTAAAATATCTGCTAAATTTTTTTCAGCAATATTCACCCATCGAGGGTCAGTAGGTAACTTTAGGTGTAACATCTCTACGAAAAATAATGTGAATGAAGTTTTTCTTGTGTTTTAGGTGACGTACTTCAACTGTAAAAATATACTAAGAAATACTCAGGTACAATTTTTTGAAATTTCATTACAATCAGGTAGCTTTCAAAAGTATATTATTAAAAAAACACGCAACACATGCAATATTCAAAACCAATGCTTAGAGAAGATGCACTTGATAAAAAAGTTATTTTAGTAACTGGAGGAGGTTCAGGACTAGGAAAGTCTATGTCGAAATATTTTTTAGAGTTAGGCGCTAAAGTGGTTATTGCCAGTCGCAATATGGAGAAGTTAGATGCAGCAGCAGATGAACTTACTGAAAGTACTGGAGGAGAAGTTTTGCCTTTTCAGTGTGATGTTAGGAAATACAATGAAGTAGAGGCCACAATAGCTGCTGCAAAAGATAAATTTGGGCAAATAGATGTTTTGCTTAACAATGCTGCAGGTAATTTTATTAGTCCAACTGAACGACTTAGCCATAAAGCATTCGATACTATTATCGGAATTGTACTCCAGGGTACCTATAATTTTACACTAGCGATGGGTAAAGATTGGATAGCTGCAAAAAAGCCCGGAAATATTCTAAATATAGTGACCACTTATGCCTGGACAGGCTCTGGTTTCGTAGCACCCTCGGCCGCTGCAAAGGCAGGTGTATTAGCGTTAACCAGGTCTTTAGCCGTTGAATGGGCACGTTACGAGATCAGATCGAATGCTATTGCGCCAGGTCCTTTCCCTACTAAAGGTGCTTGGGATAGATTATTTCCTGAGAACCTGAGGAAAAATTTCGATATTAAGAAAAAAGTACCATTAGGTCGTGTAGGTGAACACCAGGAATTAGCCAATTTAGCTGCTTACCTTGTATCTGACTTTTCTGCTTATGTAAATGGAGAAGTTATTACCATAGATGGAGGCGAGTGGTTAAAAGGAGCTGGCGAGTTTAATTTTTTGGATTTTATTTCTACAGAAATGTGGGATCAGATTGAGAAAATGGTGAGAGGAGCAAAATCTTAATTAGTTTGATGAAGGGTTCCAGTACTTTTTGCTTGAGGTTTATGCCTTTTTAAATATTGGCTTAGTTACAAGAATGCTGCTTTCCTTTGGTATGAATCGTTTAAAAAGGTACTAAAAATTTGTATCATTAAATGCAAACGTTCCCGTATTTTTATAGCTGAATTTCTGCTCATTTTCCTATAATAATGCTAGCTTTAACCTTATAAAATTGTGTGTAAATTCACTTTTTAGCCTTAAATAAATTTTTATGGAATTGAGATATGCTGCTAATCCTCGTGATGCTAAGCTTTATACAACAGAACGATTAAGAGAAGATTTTCTAATTCAAAAACTGTTTGAAGATGATAAGATAAACGGAGTTTACTCCATGTATGATCGTATGGTTACAGTAGGTATAAAACCTGTTTTCAAGTCACTTGAATTACCAGCATTTGAATCAGTAACAAAAGCAGCCTATTTTCTCGAAAGAAGAGAGCTAGGAATTATAAATGTTGGCGAAAATGGTACAGTGGATGTTGATGGAGAAAAATATGAATTGGCAAATAAAGATTGCCTCTATATAGGAAAAGGTAAACAAGCTATTTCGTTTTCTAGTAACGATTCAGCAAGTCCAGCAGAATTTTATATATGTTCTACACCAGCACACGCTACTTATCCTATTACGAAAGCTGTACAGGCTGAGGCAAACCCTGTGGAGCTAGGTGCACCGGAAACGAGTAACGAAAGAACAATCTTTCAATACATCCATGAAAATGGTATACAGAGTTGTCAATTGGTAATGGGTTTTACTGAGTTGAAAAAAGGAAGTATTTGGAATACTTTTCCGCCTCACACTCACAACCGCCGTATGGAAGTGTATTTCTATTTTGATTTACCTGATGAGCAAGTAGTAATGCACTTTATGGGCGAGCCAACAGAAACGAGACATTTGGTGATGAAAAATAAAGAAGCGGTTATTTCTCCCGAATGGTCTATACATGCTGGCGCCGGAACTGCGGCTTACAGCTTTATATGGGCAATGGGTGGAGAAAATAAAACTTTCACTGATATGGATCCTGCTGGAACTGCTATATTATTATAATTTTCTGTTATTACACTGAGAATAGATAATTAATAAACATGAATTTATTTGATTTAAGCGGAAAGATAGCACTGGTAACAGGTTGTAAAAGAGGAATTGGTAAAGCTATGGCTTTAGGGCTAGCTGAGGCTGGAGCAGATATTATAGGTGTCTCAGCGTCATTAGAACTTTCTGGTAGTGATGTTGAAAAAGAAGTGAAAGCTATTGGCAGGAATTTTAAAGCTTATCAATGCAACTTTTCTAAAAGAGAAAAGTTGTATGAGTTTATAGAAAAATTAAAAAGTAACACGCCTGATATACTTGTAAATAATGCAGGTACGATTATGAGAAAACCTGCTGCGGAACATCCCGATGATTATTGGGATACAGTTATTGAAGTAAACCTCAACGCTCAATTTATTTTGAGTCGAGAAATTGGTAAAGAGATGGTTGCACGAGGTAGTGGTAAGATTATTTTTACTGCATCGCTACTTACTTTTCAAGGAGGAATTACTGTCCCGGGTTATGCGGCAAGTAAAGGAGGTATAGGGCAATTAACCATGGCACTATCTAATGAATGGGCAGCTAAAGGTGTAAATGTAAATGCTATTGCTCCTGGATATATTGCTACTGATAATACTGCAGCCTTGAGAGCTGATGAGACAAGAAATAGTGCTATTTTAGCTAGGATACCAGCAGGTAGGTGGGGTGAAGCAGAAGACCTAAAAGGAGCAACTATATTTCTTTCCTCCAAAGCATCAGATTATGTAAATGGGACAATTATTACTGTGGATGGGGGGTGGATGGGTAGATAATTATATTAATTGACCCATAAATTAATGATACTTGCTCCATCAATATTATAACCCGTAAGTATTTCTTTATTGCTATTATTAATAATAGTACTTCCTGTATTGGTTAAATCCCATAATTTGCCTCTTAAAAAGACGGTTGCTCCTCTAGAAATCTTATTTTCATGAAGCCTTTTTGGGATGCCGTATTGTAATAAAGCAGACTCAACGGTCAATTTTTGTTTTGGATCAATGCCTTCTGGTATTGGGCTTAAGAAGGTAAGTAAGGTATCCCAATTAGAGTTGAGGGATTGGGTGAGGAAGCTTGGAGCAATGAGTGTAGATGTAGTTTCATATTTTGTAAAATGAGTTTCCCGATACCAAGCATCATTTCCCAGCAGTACTTTAGTATTTCCCACTGGCAGATTAAATACGGGTAGGTGATCAATTTTGCCGGGTTCTATAAAAGCTAGCTCTTGTTTTGTAGGGAATATTTCTTTAACAAGTTGTGGAAAAGCTTTACCATTGGGTTGATATACAAGTGAGATATTATATAGTTCACCATTATTACTAACTAGCTTCTCTTCCTTAATTTGTGGATTACTTAAAATAATGCTTCCCGGTACAACGTAAGTATTATATTTGATAGCCATAGATGAAAATACAAATTGAAAGTACTTTGCCATTATTTCTGATTTCATAGCGAATAGGGCAAATGTCTTTTTATCTACTGAGCTAGGTGCATTAAAGTATTGAGGTAAAAATGAATATAAGTTGCTCCAAAGTGCTACCTTAAAAGCTTCATCAATTCTTTCTACTTTAAAGATAGTTTCTTTTTCATCTAATGCAATAAGCGCTGTCCCAATATGTTCAGGGAGTACTACTATGGTATTTTTTTGAAGAAACCCTTCAGCTTGGGCTTTGGAGAAATAACCATCAATTTTATTATAGAAAGCTTCTAAGCTTGCATAATCAG
>JBCDJE010000120.1:0-9272 GCA_038748185.1 Bacteroidota bacterium | reverse complement strand
GATGAAACTCCAGCTGAAAAGAATGCTTCACCAGAAGAAGACAAGACTGTAGATGATGATGTCGTCACAGCTTTCGAAGTCAAAGCTGGAGAAGAAGGAGTTGATTATGAAAAACTAATCAAAAAATTAATTCTTATTGTTGAAAATTCTTTAGATGATGAATCATTAAGTGTAGAATCTTTAGCTTCTGAAGTAGGTATGAGTAGGGCCAATTTATATAGGAAGCTTCAATCCATATTAGATGAGACGCCTGTAAATTTTATCAAAAAGATCCGTTTAAAACAGGCTTGTCAGTTGTTAAAGAAGAAGAATATGTATATTTCAGAAATAGCTTATATGACGGGATTCAGTAATCCTAAATATTTTGCTAAGTGTTTTCAAAAAGAATTTGGCATTAGTCCTACTAAATATGCTAAAAAGTATGAAAATGTAAAAGAAGAAAAGAGGAGACCTCAAGTTGAACTTTCAGATTTATTAATCAAAGTAGATTAGTCGATCTTCTTCATTATTCTTTTACTATACTTTTTTCTACAAATACTAATTCTTCAATCAATATAAACTTTTTTAAACCTACAGACTCTAGCAAACCAATGAGATATATCAGCCTATTTTTAGTCTTTATTTCATTTTTTAGTTGTCGACAAGAAGAACATGAGTCGATTTTAAAAGAGCCACCTAATATCGTCCTAATCAATGTTGATGACCTAGGTTGGAAAGATTTAGGTTTTATGGGTAGCAAGTATTATGAAACTCCCAATCTAGATGCTTTCGCCCTACAAGGTATGATTTTTACCAACGCCTATGCTGGAGCTGCTAATTGTGCTCCTAGTAGGGCTTGTCTTATATCAGGTCTTAACACACCAAGACACGGAGTCTATACGGTTGGTCCGTCAAAAAGGGGTGATGAACGAACTAGAAAGTTAGTACCCATCAAAAATACGAAATATTTACAGGACACAATTTTCACCTTACCAAAAATGTTAAAATCAGCAGGCTATGTAACTGCAAGTTTCGGAAAATGGCATGTCGGTAACGACCCCAAAAAACAAGGCATAGATCATAATATTGGAGGTAGTGATAAGGGAAACCCTGGTGAAAATGGTTATTTCTCACCATACAATATCGATTATATTGAAAACGGTCCTGATGGAGAGTATTTGACCGATAGGTTAACATCGGAAGCAATTTCTTTCATTGAAAAAAATAAGGACACTTCATTCTTTGCTTATATCCCTTATTATACCGTACATACACCAATCGTGGGTAAGCAGGAATGGATTAAAAAATACGAACAAAAGAAAGGTATGGATGGTCAAGACAATCCCACCTATGGAGCCATGGTAAGTGCCATGGATGAGAACGTAGGAAGAGTACTAAAAAAACTTGATAGATTAAACCTCTCCGATAATACCTTCGTTATTTTTACTTCGGATAATGGTGGAATTAGAGACATTTCAAATCAAAATCCCCTACGTGCAGGCAAAGGCTCTTATTATGAAGGAGGGATTCGTGTACCGTTGGTTATCCGTTGGCCAGATAAGGTACTTAAAGGGAGCATTAATCATAATCGAGTAAGCAACCTTGATTTTTATCCAACTTTACAAGAGTTGGCAAATCCTAAAGAAAAGGCTGATGAATTAGATGGCTACAGTTTAGTAAAGCAATTTCAAGATACATCTTTGGTGGAAAGAGATTTGATTTTCCATTTTCCGATTTATTTGCAAGCCTATAACGAAAAAGAAGACGATGGTAGAGATCCCTTATTTAGGACTCGACCAGGTTCAGTGATAATCTCGGGAGGCTGGAAGCTGCACCAGTACTATGAAGATAATGGATTGGAGCTGTACAGCTTAAAAGATGATGTAGGAGAGACTAAGAATTTGTCGCAGAAAGAGCCTGAAATTATGCAATCTTTGTTAAATAAACTCCAATCTTGGAGGCAAGAAACCAACGCTCCTATACCTAATAAAACTAATGAAAAGTATGATGCAAATTTTGAAATACAGCAAATTACAAAAAGTAATCAATAGTACTCTTTCTTTTGGTTTTATATTAACCTTATTGGTTTTAACATGCTTACTTGCCTCTTGTTTAAATAGCAAAAGCATGCAAGAACGCCCAAATGTACTGTGGTTAGTAGTTGAAGACATGAGTCCATATTTATCTTTCTATGGCAATAAATATACCCACACACCAACGTTAGATGCTTTAGCAAAGAAGAGTATTATATTTGAAAAAGCTTATTCCAATGGAGCACAGTGTTCTCCAGCTAGAAGCACCTTGATATCCAGTATTTACGCTCCTATGCTTGCCACAGACTGGCATCGTGAAAAAAGGGCTGTTCCTGAGGAATATTACTACCCTATTTACTTAAGGCAAGCTGGGTACTATTGCACTAATAATAGCAAAACAGATTACAACAGTAGCAACCAGCCTAACAATATTTGGAATGAATCGAATAAAAAAGCTACTTACCTTAATAGGCCAGATAAGAACAAACCTTTTTTTGCAGTTTACAATTATAATGGTACCCACACACAACGGATAGCTACCCGGAATACCAAAGACCGAACCCCACGTATAATCGATCCAAGTTCAATTAAGTTACCTGCATATCTTCCAGACTTACCTGCAATAAGGGATGATATTGCATGGCATTACGATTCGGTTAACGAAATGGATAATTGGATAAAGGCACGATTAGAAGAGCTTCGTAGGTCAGGTGAAGCTGAAAATACAATAGTCTTTTTTTATTCTGATCATGGTGGATGTTTACCCAGAGCAAAAGCTTTTGTCTATGAGGTAGGTACAAAAGTACCTTTACTGGTACACTTTCCTGATAAACTTAAAAGCTTAGCAGGAGTTGAAATTCCTTCAAAGGATAACCGCTTAGTAGGATTTGTTGATTTTGCTCCTACCTTATTCAACTTATTAAGTATTGATATACCAGACTTTATGATGGGACAACCTTTTTTAGGTAAGAACCTTCCCATACCTAAAAAAGAAATCTTCTTATATCGTACCAATCAAGAACAAAACTTCATTCCATCACGCGCGCTCACTGATGGTAGATATCGATTTATATGGAATTTTAACACTGCCTATCCAAATGGGACAAGGCAATCATATCAATGGCAAATGCCTTCATATCAAGCTTGGAATCAAGCATTTATTGAAGGGAAAACCGATTCAATACAAGAGATTTTTTGGAAGCCAATGGAGCCTTTTGAGTTTTATGATACTAAGAATGATCCCTATGAAACCAACAACCTAATCAATGCATCTGAGTATCAAGAGAAAATAAATCTTATGCGGCAGCAACTTTTATCATTCATGAAGAAAAATAAGGATTTAGGGTTATATCCATGGTCTATGCGTCGCAAAGAAGAAAGTATACCGTTTTACGAGTATGTTAGAAATACCAATCAAGATGTAAACGCCGTAATCGATGCCGCAGTTATATCGAGTACAGCTAAAGTGAAGGATTTGCAAAAACTAGAACAAGTAATGCAAAGTGAAAATCCTGCAGTTCGTTATTGGGGAGCTTTGGGAATACTTCAGCTTTTGGAACGTAGAGAACTACAAAATATACCCGAAGTAGTGCTATCACTATTTGAGGATAAAAATGAAGAAACAGAAGTTCGACTAATTTGTGCAGAAATACTTGTTAAAGCTCAAAAAAATAGCATTGCACTAGATTTTATTCTTGAGGCGGTGGAGAGTAATTATTATATAGCGTTTTCGGTTCTTCAAAATCTTGGTGATTTAGCAAAACCCATTGAAAAAAATTTGATTGATCTTTTACATGAACCTGAGCTCAAAAAATTTTATATCCGATCTGCATTAATTAACACAGGTTACTATCAGTATGATGTACTGTACAAATAGAAAAATACAATGGAGTTATTTTAATAATTAGAATGAAGCCTAGGTTTAGTATCTAACGTTCACGCACTACTCAAAGTCATAAAAACAACAATTTTACCCCCAATTTGAGATGACTATGATCGCTGAATCACTTAGCTTTAACTCGATAAAAAATCAAGATGATTATGAAAAATGCGCTACTTCTATGCCTTATACTATTTGTCCATATTGGATATGGGCAAATACAACAATTGACAAATTTTGAAATAGGAAAGTTAAAAACTGGAACGCTCACTTTTTCTAACCAGAAGTTATTCTTCCAGTCAGAAGATTCAGAAAATGGTGATGGACTTTTTGTATATAATCTTTCAACAGATTCTCTTTCTTTTGTTAAGGATATTAACCCAACTGGCGATGATGGTATTACAGCGGCTTCGGCTTTTGAAGATGGTATACTTTTTAGAGCTACAAGTACGGGTTTAGGCGCTGAGCTTTGGTTTTCTAATGGCACAGAGGTAGGAACCTATTTAGTGAAAGACATCAATCCTACAGGAAGTAGCTTTCCCGAAGAAATTATTGAATTTAATAACATTGCACTTTTTCTTGCCAATGATGGTACCAATGGAAAAGAGCTTTGGAAAACTGACGGCACAGAAGTAGGTACTCAATTAGTGCTTGATATTGCACCTGGTTCAGAAGATGGCACGCCTGCTAATACAGGAATTATCTATGGAAAAAATACAGATTATGTTTTTTTTAGAGCCGATAATGGAACAAACGGCTTTGAGCTTTACATAACTGATGGGACAATACTTGGTACACGTTTAGTTGAAGACTTATTTGCAGGTTCAGGGTCGGGTATGGGAGAAACTACTCCGGTACACGCAGCAATTTATAAAAATACCTTATATTTTAGAGGCAATGATGGTGGTGTTGCTGTAGGTAAAGAACTTCATTATTTTGATACTACTGACGAGACGATAAAGTTAGTAAAGGAGATCAATCCTGGAGCTAGCCAACAAGCAGATGTAAAAAATCTTTTTGCTGTAGGAGACAAACTTTTCTTTAGAGCAAAACAAGGGAATGAAGGAGTGGAGCCTTACCTTTCTGATGGAACAGAAGTGGGAACAGTAAAAATCTCTGATTTAAATCCCAATGGAGGATCAAACCCTGTTTATCAACTGGGAGATACTTCCAAAGGCAGAGTATTTTTCAGGGCGAATCCACAAGGTGGTAATGAACCCTGGGTTAGTGACGGAACAACATCTGGTACCTATCGAATCATCGATTTGATTACAAATGGAGCAAGTAATCCAACTTTTATTGGTTTTCTAGATGGTTACGCATATTTCAGTGCAAATACTAATAATACTTCACCTTTTGGTAATTTAGGTAATGAGCTTTTTGCGACGGATGGTACTCAAGTATTTTTGGTAGATGACTTTAATACAGGTTCATTAAGTAGTAATCCAAGTAATAATGCATTGGTGATTGATAATAAACTCTATTTTAGCCTTAACAATGATGGAACTGGCAGTAACCTATATGTTTTAGAACCGGCAAATTTTATTAACATCAATCCAATTGAAGATTTTGCAGGAATAGCTGTTAGAACCGTTTCAATTCCTAAAAGCTTTCAGTTACAACTTTCCGATCTAACAGATACCATTACCATTTCGCCACCGGATGGGTTTCAAATAAGTACCTCTGAAACTAACGGGTTTACTCAAATTCCCTTAAAGCTTTCTCCTAATGCTTCGGGAAGCATTGATCAAACAATTTATGTGAGATTTTCCCCGATTTTGAATATCGCATACGAGGAAGACATTTTAGTTGAAGGCGTTGATGTTTTTACAGGGCAAATAAAGGTAACAGGTGAAGGCTTGACACCAGAACCAAAAGCATTATTGGTTTTTGATACATTTAGCGAAAGTGACTTACCTGAAGGATGGATTGAAGAAGGGAGTAATGGATTGGTTACTATTGTTAATGACAAGTTAGAAATATCTTATGATCCTTCTCAACCTGAAAGAGCCACGGCTAAAAGATCGTTTGATGCAACTTCTGGTACAATTTACTTTGGATTTACATTAAACACTGATAGACAGACCATGAATGCTCCTGTATCTATAAAAAATGCTTCAGAAAATGTGGTTGCTCGTATCGATTTTAGAAATGGAATTGAATTAGTAACTGGTCTAGATTCTGCAGGAAATGCAACCTCAACAGTTAATTTTACCGATCGCTCCGATATAGTAGTAAGAGATTTTGATCATCTTATACTTTTAAAGATTGATACGGATCAAAATACCATGAGCTTAAGTGTAAATGGATTTGAAAGGCCTGAGGGTCAAAATGTTCCCTTGTTGAATAGCACAGCAAACGTGGCTTCCTTTGAAGTAGACCTCCCTTTCCTTTTTGATATTGGACGTGTGCAGATTGATGAAGTCCTAATTGGAAGAGTTAATAAATGGGATTTGAGAAGATTGTTGCTGGAAGTATCATCTCTTGCTTCATCGGTTGAGGCAGGTAATGAGCCTGGAAAGTACCCACAAACAGCCGTAGATAATTTTTTTAACGAAATAAGTGCTGCCACTACTATTTTTATTGATGCCGAAACACAAAATGATATTGACCTAGGATTTGAAAATTTATTTAATGCTTTTCAAACTTTTAAAAATAGCATTATTAAGTCATTAGCAACAGTTATCATCGATCCAACTAATGGTCATAAATTGCGCAATGGCTTGTTCGGTTATAACAACAGAAGTGTTGATCAAGCCTGGAGTTATAGAAATCCAGAATTTATAGAGGCCTTAAAAGCTGGTAAAGCCGGTTGGATGCGGTATTTATCAGGTACGATCAGCGATCCTTTCAATATGAATACCGGAGAATATGAACTAGAGTGGATAGAGCAGTTCAGAAGGGTAAATAATCAAGTAAAGGCTTATGAGAGGCTAGAAGTAAAAGGACCTCAGCTAGTGTACGATCTTTACCAAGCCTTAGGTGAAGCTGGTGCAAAGCTAATTGTTACTTGGCCGGGTTTTATGGCAGGACCCACTGAAGCAGAAGTTTTTGCCAAATTTTGTAAAGACAATAATATCATTGTAGAATACTGGCAATTAAACAATGAGCCTTATTTCTTTATGCCAAATAGAAACCATTGGTTCTATAACAATGGAACTGATTACGCAGTAAAAATGGAAGCGATCGATGCAGCTATCAAAAAAGGATATGATGGTGCACTAACAGCACCAAATGCCTCATGGGGCGTTAATTTTAACAGTGGATTTTCAGCTGAGTTTAGTAATTATGAACCACAGTATTATGATGCACTTTCTTATCATTCATATGCCTCATTTAACAACCAAAGCCCTCCACCTGATTTGGCTATTAGAAATGCCAATGCAGGTATGAAGATCGGTGGAAGTGATGCACCCCAAAAAGCTAGAGATGTATATGGAGCTGATAAGAGATACTTCATTACTGAGTTTAATGTGTTCAATAACACCCTAGCCGGAAGCTATTATTCAGGTATGTATAATGCAGAGTTCTTGATGCGAAATACTGCTTTCGATAATATGGATTACTTGGGACTGCATGTATTTAATGTAAATGTCGTAAGACCTATATTTAATCACAATAGCCTGCTAGACAATGCATTTGCTACAGGTACAGAAGTTGATGCTGATACTATAGAATATGGAATCAATATACCTACTCAGGGTGAGGTAATTCTTTTGGCTGTTGAGGCACTGAACAATAGTAATTTCTCAATTGAAACGGAAGTTATAGGAGGAGAAATAGTACTTGCCGAGCATCCTAATAGTTTGGTCTCTGAAATTCCTGCACTTTTTGCAAGAGCCTACACAGGTTCAAATAATAAGGACTATATTTTAATTTCTAATAAGTCAAGTATTCCTCATGAAATTACATTGCAAGGAATTACCTTTCCCGAGGAAGTGCTAGTAACTTCTATTAACAGTGATGAACCTTTGGTAGTAGATGGTATTGTACCTACCCAAACAACTATGAATTTATCCAATGGAAAAATTGTATTAGCAGGGTACAGCCTTACGAGGTTGGAGTGGCAAGTAGATGTCCGAAAGCCAAAGCAGAACAGGATTTTTAAATCAGAGCTAACAAGTTCAGGCGTATTACTCAAATGGTGGAAGGATGAAAATGCAGATGGCTATCGGATCAGAATGGGTAATAGTAAAAACAATTTGACAGAGATGATTGAAGTTGTAGGGAGTGAGAATAACGAGTACCACTTACCACTCAGCTATGGTAGGCAAATATATATTGTCGTATCGGCATACAATGAAGCTGGAGAAAGTGAAAATTCTAATTTGATAAATATTAAGTACGAAAGACCTCATAGACCAAAGTTAGTAAGACTAAGACCCAAGGATGGAAGAGTTACATTATTGTGGGAAAGTGTTCCTAACGCAAATGGCTATAAGGTGTATTACGGTACCGATAGAAATCGGTTGACTGAAGAAGTGGATGCTAGAAATACAAGTGGCTTTACAGTAAAAGGATTAGAAAATGGACAAAGATACTTCTTTGGAGTAAGGGCTTACAATGGCAGCGGGATTAGTGATATATCACAAGTAATGGATGCTACCCCCGAGACGAACTTGCCTTTTGCTCCTTATGACTTAAGAGGAGGCGAAGCTTCCAATGAGATGGTTGATCTTACTTGGACAGAAACCACTTTTACCAATCAAGCTACTTTTAATATTTATAGAAGTGAAAAGCCTTGGTCTGGTTATGAATTAGTGGTTAGTAATGTAAGTGGTACAACATACACAGATAATTCTTCAATGGAAATAGGAACGTACTATTATATTATTAAAGCTGAGAATGAAGCAGGCGAAAGTTTCTATCCTTCTAATATTTTAACTGTTGAAAAGTCACAACAGATTAATGGTTCTCAACAGAGATTAGGGGCTAGATTGTCTTTAGAGGATGAGCAATTTTTACAAAATAGAGTTCTGATAAGAAAAAATCCGGTTGAAAATCAAATCGATTTAATCATTCCTTCAGAAGTAAAGATTCTAGCTTATCGAATTTATGATTCACAAGGAAAAAGAGTAAAGAGTAAAAAGGAAGTAAATGGCAGGTCAAAAATGATAATTCCATTTACAGCAAATAATCAAGGACTATATTTGGTAGAACTGGATACGAATGTAGGCAAACAGATTTTGAAATTTTTGAATTAAATCTCTCTAATATGTTAAGTTACTAGACAAGAAAAATGATATAACTAGACACTAACCTACAGGGTATTTTCATAAAAAATTGTATATGAAAAAAGGCTATCCTATCATTGAGAATTAACCTTCACATCAAAGCTCAATAACATGGAACAACCTAAAAAAACGAAAGTAACGGATATT
>JBCDJE010000119.1:0-9387 GCA_038748185.1 Bacteroidota bacterium | reverse complement strand
TTTAAAATTTCATCTATGTTGAAATCTGCCATGAAATTTAAATTATTCTCTAATCTAACTGTTGTTCCTACCAAAAAATTTCCCTTTTAAGCTATTACCTTAATGATATTAGGTTGTTTTGTTGAAAGTAAACCCAATAAAATTCAGTAGTATTTTCTCGATTTAGGAAGGGTTTGAAGCAAGAAAAATGTCGTTGATTAACAATTGCTTTGATCTTTTTTTGTTGCTGTATTTTCAATACGTTTGCCGAAAAAAGAACTCCTTAACCAAAGCAATTAATAAGATGCATAAAATTTATACCTCTCATATTATGATGGTAAGTCCTGCTAATTTTGGACATAATGAGCAAACAGCAGGTACTAATCTTTTCCAAATAGATGAAGCCATTGGTAATCCTGATAAAATAAAGGAAATGGCATTAGCAGAGTTTAATGATTTTGTAGATGTACTAAAAAAAAACGGAATAACAGTAAATGTAATTTATGATACTCCTGAGCCTATAAAGCCCGATGCGATTTTCCCAAATAACTGGGTGTCTTTTCATAATGATGGTACTGTAGTATTGTATCCTATGTACTCAGAAAACAGAAGATGGGAAAGACGAAGAAGTATATTGGAGTTAATAGGCGGTTCTTATGAAATTAAAAGAGAAGTTGACTTTAGCTATTATGAAGAAGAACAAAAGTTTTTAGAAGGGACTGGCAGTATGGTATGGGATAAATCTACGCATAACTGTTTTGCATGTTTATCTATGCGTACACACGTAGAAGTGCTACAAGATTTCTGCGAGAAAATGGGCTATCATCTCATCCGATTTGAATCAACTGACAACCAAGGCTTCCCAATTTATCATACCAATGTGATGTTTTCCATTTCTTCTAAATATGCCATACTATGCCTCGACTCTATTCGTTTAGAGCAAGAGAAAGAAATGATTATCCACTATTTAGAAGAAGCCGGTAAAGAAATTATCTCAATAAGTATGTCGCAGATGTTTCAATTTTGTGGCAATGTATTAGAATTAGGGAATAAACAAGGAGAAAGCTTATTGGTAATGTCTGAAAAAGCTTATCTCTCGTTTTTACCAGAGCAAATACAAACCATTGAAAAGTATTCTAAAATCATACACTCACCTTTAAGTACTATTGAAAAGCTAAGCGGTGGGGGAGCAAGGTGCATGATTGCCGAAATTTTTCTTCCCGTAAAATAGATTTTATATAAAAAGTGATTTGGAAAAGGGATAATGTGTTGAGAAACGAATCCATTTTAAGCTACTTTAATTATTGAAAAGTAAATCCTTTAATAAATAAATCCACCAATCTTTTTACTGATTAAAAACTTACATAGGTATTCAGTATACATTTTTGTTGATACTCCGCCTAATTTGAAAAACCATTTGGTAGGGAATGCGTATTAAAACTGACTCAGAAATGCAAAAGTAGGGAACTCGATCTGTTTTTTTAGCACTATCTTTTATCATTATTTCTGAATATTAAACTGATAGATTTACCTTTAAAATTGCATTTTTAGTTCAAATAGTACTTTTTCAAGTAAAAATCTGATTTTGATAAAACTTACCCATATTACTATGAAAAAACTGAAGGCAATTTTGTCATTGGCAATACTCCTGATGTCTTTCAATACTTTTAGTCAGGATAAACCCCAACTGGTAATTGACCCTCAAGGCCACTCTGCCCGAATTAATGATTTAATGTTTACTGCAGATGGCAAGACACTCATTTCTGTTTCTGATGATAAAACAATTCGCGTTTGGAATAGCTCAAATGGGGCATTAAGGAAAACTATACGAGGTGAAATAGGTGCAGGAGCAACTGGTAAATTAGTAGCAGGGGCTATTTCGCCTAATGGGGAAATTTTAGCAGTAGCTGGCTATTTACAAAACGATGAAATTCGACTCATTCATCTCAATACAGGAAGGCAAATTGGTCTTCTATTAGGTCACAGTAATGTAGTAACCGATTTGCATTTTTCGGGTGATGGAGGTTTACTAGCCAGTTCTGGTGGAGACAAAAGTGTGAGAGTCTGGAAGATCCCTGCATTAGGATCAAACGGTCGGTTTACAGTTGAACCTGCTTTAACTGCTACTTTTAACGATCATGATAATGCGGTTTATAGCTTGGCATTTTCTCCTATGGAAGGAAAGATCGCTTCTGTTTCTATAGACGGCAAACTGGTGTTACATTATGTAGATAATAATGGGAAAGCAGCAGGAGCTTCCAAGAAAATGGTGGGGCACGAAGGGGGCATCTATTGTATTGACTTTTCTCCTGACGGTAGGTTTTTAGCAACAGGAGGGCTTGATGCCCGTATTTTTCTGTGGGATAATAACGGGAATTTCTACAATGAATTAAGTTGGAAAAGTGATCAATTAAGCGAAAAACGAGACGATATTTTTTCTATCAGCTTCTCACACGAAATGAACAAGCTAGTAGCTACTACCACAAAAGCCATTGTAATGGAAGTGCCTTACGGTTTGTCATTAGGGAACTTTTCAGGGCATGATAACACCATTAGAGCATCAGATTTTGCACCAGTAAGATCGGCAAAAGGCAATGAAGTAGTGGCTACTGCCGGAGGGAGTAATAATGAAATTTATTTATGGGATGCAGAAGATGGTTCTATTTTGCAACATATACAAGGTGCCGGACAGGCAGTTTGGTCAGTTGCTTTTGGTAAAAATCTTGAAATTGCTTTTGGCAATACTTATAATAATGCAGATCCTGTTAATCGTGGACCACTCGAAAAAACCTTTGATTTTTCAACTCAAGCATTGGGGTTGCAAACACCCAATGAGCAGGGCTTTGTAAGGGCTAGAACTACCTTTAGGGGAAAGCGTTTAATACAAACGGATGTGAATACTTTAGATATAGGCAATGGTATTAAAATTACGCATGATGAAACCTCTGGTAGAACTATTAGAACATTTACTTACACACCTTCGGGTAATATAGTAATAGGTAGTGCAGGCTCGCTTAGAATGTACAACTCTGGTGGAAATTTAATAAGAGAATTTATTGGACATACCGGAGAAGTTTGGTCCGTCTCAGTTTCAGAAGATGGTAGTAGACTTGTTTCAGCGAGTAACGACCAGAGTATAAAACTTTGGAACATAGAGACAGGTGAAAACTTAGCTACCCTGTTCTTTACCCGCACCAATGAATGGATTTGTTGGACACCACAAGGGTATTACAATGCTTCTGCCGGAGGAGAAATGTACATTGGTTGGCAAATAAATAAAGGACCACAAACTACTGCCGAATACTATCCAGTAAAGGCTTTCAGCAAACAATTCTTTAAGCCTGAGTTAGTGACACTTACCGTAGAAAGTGGTGCTTTTATCAATGCAGTAGCTACTTACGAAGAGATAAAAGAAGAGCCTGTAATTGTTAAAAACGAAGAAGAACTGATTGAAGTAATTGAGCAGATTTTACCACCAAAAGTAGAATGGCTTTATCCTGAATCGGATTTTATCGAAGTCAATAAAAACATCATTAAGATTAAGGCAAAAGTTACTTCAGATATGCCGATTACCGAAGTAAAAGTACTGGTTGACGGTAGACCTGTTTCCCAAAAACGTGGGTTTAAAGTCGAACAAAAAGATACGCCAACAAAGAAATGGGTCGATTTTGATATTCCGCTAGTAAATGCTGAAAGTAGGATACAAATTTTTGCAGCCAACGATAATTCAAAAGCAGTTTCAGAAGAAAGAGTAGTGCGATATAAACAAGGAAAAGAAGTTAGGGACGACAAAGTAGTGACCAAAGATGATGAACTTACTTTTGATGTACTTGACTACATTGTAAAACCTAATTTATATTTACTGAGTATAGGAGTATCTGATTTTAAAAACCCCGATTACAATCTCAACTTTGCTGATGACGATGCTATTGGAGTTACCGCTGCTTTCAAAGGCAAGCAAAAGCAATTGTATGGTAATGTAATAGCACACGAATTAACCGATGAAGCAGCCACTAAAGAGAATATTTTGAATGAGTTTATGTGGTTGCAAGAGAATGTAACTCGTAAAGATGTGGTAGTCATTTTTATTGCTTCGCATGGATTTAATGTCGATAATAATTTCTATATCTTACCACACGATGGAAATGTAGAAGATTTAGTAAGTACCGGAGTTGACTGGAAGACATTTGGTGATGTATTAGGGCAACTGCCATCAAAAGTGCTATTATTCTTAGATGCCTGCCATAGCGGGCAGTTAGGTACAAATGTGGGCATAACTAATAATACAGAAGCCTTGCGCAATCTTTCTTCAGAAGAACATGGTGTGGTAATAATGTCAGCTTCTACTGGTGCAGAAAGCTCTTTGGAGAATCCACAATGGGGACATGGGGCATTTACCTTAGCGTTATTGGAAGGTATTGAAAAAGGTTATGCTGATATCTTACCTAAAGATAAAACTGTTTTTTTAAGAGAATTAGATACTTATGTATTTACGCGTGTAAGAGAGTTGACTTCAGAAAGGCAAAACCCTACCACACAAAAGCCAAGTACTATTAGTAGTTTACCTGTTGCTACACTTGAGTAGGTAATGTTTTATAAAGTAGTTTAAATATTTTGAATAACTCAAAATATTTACCTATGCAGTGGTTAAATACACAAAAAATCATTCTAAGAAGCTATTTTCTTAGGGTGATTTTTGTATTTCGCACTACTTAGTTTCTACTTAAAACTTTGTGAATATTGAAGTATTACTTTACTAAAAACTATGTGGTAAACACGATTAGCTTCTCACATCCTTTTAAAAGTAATAATAGCCTGTTCGTATCTCTTTTTCAGTTGGAGGTAATGTTGGTTTATGCCACGAATTTCATAGTAGGTTTTTTCTCCTTCTAATTTAATACAAAGCTCGTTTTTATTTAAGTAATTCCATTCTCCATATCGAACATCTCCGTTTGCAATTAATAAAAATTCTCCAGGTTTTGTAGTTGCACTTTGCCTAAAAACATAACAGCATGCATTATTATTATTTGTTTTTTTCCAAGTAATGCCTTCAAGTTGGGTACTGAGTCCTATATATTTTTGGGTTGTTGTAGTATCTTCTACTGCTATTTTTTTAGGAGAAATAACCTGTGTGATGTGTTTTTGGGGTTGATCTTTTGTAGTAACAGTTGGTGTTGTAGTGCTTCCCTGTTGATTAATATTAGATATTTCAGCTTCTTTTTGCCTTGTAGGCACTTGTGTTTTCTCATTGTGTAAAACATTAAGTTGGTCTAAGAAATAGCCTTGGTTAATGTGCTCCTTTAGCTTAGTAATTTTTCTTTGGTTCAATAAACGTACTTCATACTCATGCCGTTCAAGTATCATTTCATAAGGCCCTTTTTCAGCAAGTAATTTTACAACTATTGGCGATGTTTCAACCATTATAAATAACAAGGAAATAAAGAGGCTTGCCCACCACATAGTACTAAATTTATCTTTGGTAAGGCTGCCTAATGCTTCTAATTGTGTAATAAAATTTGCTTGATAAGTTGACTGATTTACCTTATTTCCTTTAACAAATTGCGAGTAGGCCAGAGAGTCGGCAACTGATTTTTGCTTATTAAGTGCTGCTTGTTCTTTTTTAGCTTGAGTCATTTGTGCGATTACTTCTTCTTTAAATGCAGCGATAAGTTGTTCGAACTCATCTTTTGCTTTTAGGTAAACCTGTTCTTTTTCTTTCGTTTTTAACCGGATTTGATAGGCTTCTTTGTTTAGGGCTTGTATTTTCCGAAAAGCTGTGGGAGAAACACTTTCAGCAATTAACCTACCTTTGGCATCAAACAAGCGATTGGGTTGGTCTTGGTAAATATTCGCGATTTTATTCTGAATCTGTTTTATCCTTACTTTTTGAAAGTTCTCTGCTTTTTCAAATGCTGAGGAAGCTAATGTAAATTTCTCATTTATTCGTTCGAATCCTGAGCCCTGAGGTAAAGTATTCAGCTTTTTTTCAATTTGTGCAATTTCATTATTCTTTTTAATAAGTTTTTCGCTAAGCTTATCTTGTTGGTATATTTCGTTAATTTTTACTTTATCATCAACTAACTTATGGAGCTTATTTTCGTGAATTTGTCTTTCTATCCGGTCTTTAAAAATCCTAATCTCCAAAGGCTTAGCCACTACCATAGCTATTATTAAAGCAACTAAAAATCTGGGTAAAGCCATGGATAACTCTTTCCACTTACTTCCTTTTTTTTTAAGACTTGAAACAATATAGCGGTCTAGATTAAAAATGAGTAGTCCCCAAAAAATGCCAAATGGGATAGCAATAAAAATACTATAGCTTGAAGTATTGAAAACAGTAAAAAGCGCATAACTGCCTGAAAGGGCTGCTAATATTCCAGTAAAAAAAACGGTTGCTCCAATACTAATGTACTTATTATTTTCAGTAGGACACTCCTGTAAGACTTTAATACTAGTTCCTGAGCAAAAGCAAAAAAATTGTGCGATAGGATGTAATTCCATGTAAATAGTAATTTACTTACAATAAGATAAAAAAATGAGTTGATGCCTCTTAACCTTGCACCATAGGTTTACCACAAAAAAATGTGTAAAACTGTTATTAGAATATTTTAAGGAATGTGAATTTTCTTCTTCTAGCGTTATGCCACTTGTATTATTGTATATTTTATTCCTTGCTGTTGAAGCAAAAAAGCTTTTAAAAATTATTGTATTACAATTTCAGCTTTTTCATAATCGATACAAAACGAGTAATTTTTTCTAAACTTTGTTACTAATACGACCCTTTCAGAAGGGTATTTAATATAGGTTCTATTAGAAATGTAATTATTTATAGGTAGCGTAATTTTTTTAAATATCATGCGTTAGCTAGGCAATTTTTATATTTTTTACTTTTTATTTTTTTCATGAACCTGCATACCTCAGTCTCAAGTATCAAGGGAATAATTAATGAAAAAGAACAAATCCATCAACAAGTTAATGAGCTTTTTGTGGACAAAGAAGAAGTAATTAAAAAGCTGGGGCTTATTTCAATTAATAATATTCCACTCTGTGAAGGAATGGAATTGGTAACAAATCAATTTAATTTAAAGACCAGCCTTTCTATTACGAGAACCCTCGAACTAGATAGTAAATTATCAGGCTATATTTTTTGTACACAAGGTCGGGTAAAAATTAATCATATCAATTATAGCGGCAATCAACTGCTTAAAAGGAATGATGGAGTAATCTTTATTATTAATAATGAAATAGAGAAAATAGATATACCTGAAAACGAACAGATTTCAACTGTAATGCTATACATTAATCCGAGTATGGTGAAGCAGTACTTACAAAAGCTAGAAAAAGATTTACCACTAAAGGTAATAAAAAGTATTAGAGAAGATAATGACTTCAATTTTAGAAATGACTTAAGACTTACCGCCGGGCTCAACAATATTATAAATCAGATACTTTATTGCCCTTACCAAGGTAAAATGAAGTCTTTTTTCTTAGAAGGAAAATCAATTGAGTTACTTATTTTATTCTTAAATCAGCTTTCTGAGGTTTTAAAAGTCGACCTCATTAAAAAGAATACACTCGATTTGCAAGATATTAAACGCATGCATAGAGCAAGAGAAATTTTACTTAATAATCTGGCAGAGCCTACTAAAATAAGTACTCTGGCCAGTATGGTTGGCACTAATGAATGTTATTTAAAGAAACAATTTAAACAAGTTTTTGGCCTTTCTGTGTTTGCCTATTTCCAAAAAGCCAGAATGGAGAAAGCCAGAATACTACTATTAAATAAAGCACTGTCGGTTTCTGAAGCTGCACAAACCTTAGGATATACTTCGGTGAGTTACTTTACCATAGCTTTTAGAAAACACTTTGGCTATAACCCTAGCGATATAAAGTTTTCCTATTAGCAATAATTATTTTTCCCGATACCAACAAATATTTGGTATTATTCAAAGTTATTAACTCAAATTCTTTAAGGTGGATTTTTTCACCTCTACAAGACACTACTACCAAATTTTGCTTTAACAAGAGCAAACCATTCTAATACCAATCCTTAAAATGTGGCCGTTCGACAGAACGTTAGCCTGGCTATTTTCATATTGTATGCTAATGGTGCTGTTATCCCTAATGGGAAAGCGCAAAAAGATATTTAATAATGAGTGACCGCGATTTAAAGCTATTAATCAGGATCATCAGGTTTATGCAGGAGAATACTGCTCAAGAGGAGGTTTCTGAGGCGGTAGATGAGCGCCTTTCGGCACTGTTGAATTCAGAAATTGGAGAAGCAAAAGTAAGTCATGTTAACACACAGAAAAATGTAGAAGAAACAATCATAAGTGAGGAGGAAATTAAGGATAGTTCAATAGCGACCTTAAAAGGAGCATCAGAAAGTACCCTTAGTGAAAACGATATTTTAAAGGAGCAGATAAACTCCATGTCGCAAATGATGGAAATGACCCTAAAGCATGTTGATAGGGATTTGATGGAAAGGGTAAATAAGGAAAAAGCGGTTTTTGAAGAAAAAGAGAAAGGTTTACATGAACAGCTTGAAGCATTCCAACAGATGATGGAAATGACTTTGAAACATGTTGATAGTGATTTGGAGACAAGAGTAAATAAGGAGAAATCAATTTTTGAGGAGAAAGAGAAAAGTTTACTTGAGCAGCTAGAAGCTTTCCAACAGATGATGGAAATGACCTTGAAACATGTTGATAGTGATTTGGAGACAAGAGTAAATAAGGAGAAATCAATTTTTGAGGAAAAAGAGAAAAGTTTACTTGAGCAGCTAGAAGCTTTCCAGCAGATGATGGAAATGACTCTGAAGCATATACAAGCTGAAATTGAAGAGAAAATTTCAAAGGTAAAAGAAGAAGAAGGGAAAGAAAAAAGTATTCTTTCAGAGCAGGTTGATGCGATGGAAGGTATGATGAAAATTACGATTGCTAACCTTGATATGGGTTTTGAGCAGAGGCTTGAGCAGGAAAAGCAGGAGTTTAAGAAATTAGAAGAAGGATTAAAAGAACATGTTAGTTCACTTGAACAGATGATGGAAATGACTGTGAACTACATGCAGGCAAGTAATGGAAATAGTGAAGTGGATAATGGGGTTGCGCAAATCGATGCTTTACAAGAAGCAGATGCTAGTATAACACTAGAAAAAAATGAATTACCAGAGCAAGCTTTAGTTGACAAACAAGAAGAAAATAGTGAAGTTGTAATTGATATTAATAATTCAGTTAAGGAAGAACACACCCAAGTATCTTCAGAAACACAACATATTGAAGATGAGGGAGAAACATTCGAATTGGCACACAAAGTCTTTAAAGAATACTTAGCAGTTTCAACTAGTCTAAGGCGAAGTTTTGCTGGTAATTTTTTAGCTGAGTGCTTGCATCCTGGAAAAGGAAGAGC
>JBCDJE010000118.1:0-9419 GCA_038748185.1 Bacteroidota bacterium | reverse complement strand
TTTATAATATTAAATTATGAATGCAATTCAACCCTTAGATTATACAGCTATAACAATATACATGCTATTTATGGCTGGTATAGGGCTTTTCTTTGGTTGGTATGTAAAAGATATAGGGCAATACTTTAAAGGTGGTGGCAACATTCCTTGGTTTGCCGGTGCAATAAGTAACTATATGTCTATGTTTAGCACCTTCGTTTTTGTAGCTCATGCCGGGATTGCTTACGAATATGGTTTAGTCGCGTTGATTATTTTATGGTCATCTGTACCACCTATGTTATTAGCTGCAAGATTTTTTGCCAAACGCTGGAGAAGAGCAGGTATCTCTTCTCCGGTTGAATTTATGGAAGCCAGATTTAATGCCTCAGTAAGACAAATTTTCTCATGGGGAGGTATTTTTTTTCGGTTATTAGAGAATATGGTGAGGTTGTATGCGATCGGAATTTTTATTGCCGCTGCTACCCCACTAAGTCTCGATATGGCGATTTTGGGTGCAGGTATCATCGTTGTTGTTTATACAGTTACTGGAGGGCTTTGGGCAGTAGTGGTAACTGATGCTGTTCAATTTATTGTTTTAATTTGCTCAACTATTATTCTAATTCCATTGGCATTTGAAGCTGCCGGAGGGCTTAATAATATGATTGCCACTGCTCCCGCACATTTCACCTTATTCAATGGTCCTAAAGGAGCACCATTTTACTTGTTAGCTTACTATTTAATGATCACGGTAAAGTTCAGTGGCAACTGGGCTTTTATCCAGCGTTTTTACAGTGTGAAAAATGAGGTGGCAGGTCAAAAGATGGGTATTGCCAGTGCAGTACTATTCCTCATTTTTCCGTTGTTATTTTTACTTCCTCCTATTTCTGCTCGTATTATTTTACCTGAGTTAGCAAATCCTGAAATGGCGTATGTAGGCGTGGCAATGGCAGTACTGCCTACGGGAATTATGGGAATACTTTTAGCAGCAATGTTTGCTGCTACTATGTCATCACTAGACTCAGAATACAATGTAGTAGCTAATGTGATGACCAATGATATTTATAAGCGAAGAATAAAACCTCATGCTTCAGCAAAAGAATTGATGATAGTAGCCAGAGTTATCACCCTTTTAGTTGGAAGTATTGTAATTGGAGGAGCGTTTTTTATAGGTGTTTTTGGCGGTGCTTTTGAGGCAAATAAACTATTAACAGCCTTATTTGCTATTCCACTAGTAATACCATTGGCATTGGGTATTCTATTTAAAAAGCCAAAAGCTTGGGGGGCAGTGGTTAGCCTGATTGCAGGAGTAGCAACAGGCCTGTTGTTTAATTATCTTCCCTCTTTTTCTTGGGAGGTTTCAACATTAGTAGCGATTGGCGTAAGTCTTATTATATTTTTCTTATCAGGGTATTTCGGTAAACGAAAAATTGAAGATGAAAATACAGTTAATAAATTTTTTGTAAAGCTGGAGCAACCTATTCCTGTAGCCGATCAACCAATTATTCAACCAGCATTTTACCAATCCCTACGAGTTTTATTTACAGTAGCTTTGCTATGTACAGGTTTGTTATTTATTGGGATGAGTTTTCCATCAATCGATAAACTGAGTGGACAGTTAGCTTGTATAGTGGGCATAATTTGCTTGTCGCTTGGATTAGTTTTCTTTTTAATTTCTCGAAAAAAATCAAAAACCATAGAGGTTAGTTCTTTAAAAGAAGCATTAGTAAAATGAAATGAAAATTCACAACTATATAAATTTGACAGAAATTACGAATGCACAAAATAAAAAAAACAAACTTTATTAATCCTGACTTTCTTTTACAGAATGACTTAGCAGTGACCTTATTTCATACGGTTGCTAAGGATTTGCCTATAATAGATTATCATAATCACATCAACCCAAAGGATCTATCTGATAATAAAAAGTATAATAACTTAGCCCAACTTTGGCTGGCAATTGACCCCTATAAGCACCGATTGATGCGAATCAATGGCATAGCAGAAAATGATATTACAGGGAAAGCAACAGACTGGGAGAAATTTTACCAATGGGCATGTACACTACCTAAAACAGTTGGTAATCCTCTATTCCACTGGAGTTATTTAGAATTAAAAAGGGTATTTGGTATTGATGAACCACTTAATGAAAGAAGTGCGTCATTTATTTGGCATACTTGTAACGAAATGCTTCAAAATGATAAATACAGCATTATTAATTTAATAAAAAGTTGGAATGTACAATTGATGTCTACTTCTGATGATTTATTAGATGATTTGAAATTACATCAGGAAGTTAGTAGGAGCTATAACAACTTAGATATTCGTCCTTCTTTGCGCGGGGATGCAATGTTGGCATTTGATAAACCCGAATATGCTACTTGGTTGAGCTTGTTAGCGAATCAAACGAACAGGTCAATCAATCATCTTGTAGATTATCAGGAAGCAATATTAGATAAGTTAGATGAATTTATGGCAGCAGGCTGTTTATTAGCAGATCACGCCTTAGATCCTGATTTTTATTATGAGCTACCTACAGAACAAGTAGCTGCCAATTTTTTTAAAAAAATCTTGGATAAAAAGACATTGAACAATGTAGAAATACTTCAGCTTAAATCTTACTTATTAAGCTTTCTGGGTAAAGCTTATGCCACAAAAGGGTTGATATTGCAATTACATATTGGTGCCCAACGAGAAACTAGCACCAGACTAAAGCGATTAGCAGGGAATTTTGGTGGTTTTGCTTGCATTGGTAGTAGTTGTGACACAGATAGCCTTTGCCGTTTTATGGATAGTTTAGAACAAGCTGCACAACTTCCCAAAATGATTTTATATACACTTAATCCAGCCGATTACGAGCCACTTGCTTCCCTTACAGGCTCATTTGCTGAAGATGGTGTACCAGGCAAAATTCAATTTGGTCCGGCATGGTGGTACAACGATCATTATGAAGGGATTGAACAACACTTAAAAATTTTAGCTAACTATGGTGTGTTAAGCCGCTTTATAGGTATGACAACCGATTCAAGAAGTCCTTTATCTTTTTCAAGGCATGAATATTTCCGCCGAATACTTTGTAATACTATAGGTGTATGGGTGCAAAAAGGGTTATTCCCCGCCGATTTATCATTGCTCTCACAATTAGTAAAAGATATCTCATTTGAAAATGCAAATCAATGGATACTAAACCAGAATACTATCTATGAAAATTCAAGTATCAAATCATAAGGTGGCAGTAGTGACAGGAGCAGGAGGAACGCTTTGCTCTGCTATGGCAAAAGACTTGGCACAGCAAGGGTATAAAGTAGCTTTATTGGGAAGAACCTTAGATAAACTCAAAGTTGTAGAAGCAGAGATAGTAGCGGCAGATGGAATAGCCTTTTCTATAAGTGCAGATGTTACTAATGAATCATCAGTAAAAGAAGCTGCTGGCAAGATTGAAAAAGAATTAGGTAGTTGTACAGTTTTGATTAATGGTGCTGGAGGGAATCAAAACGAAGCCCTCCCAAACATCAGTGAATTTGATGAAAGAGAGTTAGATAACGATTCGGTAAAAGGCTTTTTTAACCTCAACATGGATGTTTTCCAAAGTGTAATCGATACGAATACTATGGGTACTGTTATTCCCTGTTTTGTATTTGGTAGGCAGATGGCTCGAAATAAGAGAGGTGTCATCATTAATTTTGCTTCGATGACCAGTTACCGGCCTATTACTAGAGTTGCTGCCTATGCAATGGCAAAAAAAAGTATCATAAGCTTTACGCAATGGTTAGCAGCCTATTTAGCCCCTGCCAATATTCGTGTAAATGGTATTGCTCCAGGGTTCTTCTTAAATGATAGAAGTCGCAAGATCATGTTCAATGAAGATGGTTCATATACTGAACGTGCACAAAATATTTTAAGGCAAACGCCGGCAAAACGTTTTGGAGAGGCAGAAGAGCTAATTGGTTGTATGAACTGGTTAATAGATGAAAAAAATGCCGGTTTTGTCACGGGTGTAACAGTGCCTATCGATGGAGGTTTTCTTTCTTCTCCAGGTGTATAAACAATTTACTTTTTAATACTGACTATGAAAATCTATATCAACTTATTATTATTTTTTTTAACCTTCACTTCCATTTCAAAGGCACAAAACAAAGAAGGGATTGATTACCTTCTTATAGGAAAGGTAAAACCCAAGAGTGCCCATGCAATTGACGTAAACAACTGGTCAATTGGTGCAGAAACAATGGATAGAGATTTGGTAAAATACGATAGTTGGAAAGACTATATTGGAGAACTTGGTGCTAAAAAGGTGCGCTTGCAAGCCGGTTGGGCAAAATGTGAAAAAGAAAAAGGGGCATACGATTTTGCTTGGTTAGATGAGGTGGTGGATGGTGTGATAGCTGATGGTGTAGAGCCGTGGTTACAAACTTCTTATGGTAACCCAATTTATGAAGGTGGTGGTGGCATTCATTTAACTGCTGGGCTTCCCACTTCGGTAGAAGCATTGGCAGCTTGGGATAACTGGGTGAGTACTATGGTGAAAAGATACCAAGGAAGGGTGAAAATTTGGGAGGTATGGAACGAACCTGACGGTAAGAATAACAATCCGCCTGACATGTACGCTAACTTCTACATCAGGACAGCCGAAATTATTCGGGCCATAGATCCCAATGCCACGATATATGCACTCTCAATTGCCAGTATTGGAAAAAAAGGACAAAATTATACAGAAACATTCTTCGAGATACTGAAAGAAAAAGGAAAGCTACACTTGGTAGATGAAGTTACGTTACATGGTTACACCTACAACCCTTCTGAAATTTATGGTAGTTATCAGCAAATGCATAAAATCATAAGTAAATACGCCAAACATGTAAAATTGAGGCAAGGAGAATTAGGCTGTCCTTCTGAAAATCAGTCGGTTTACGCACTTCGCAATTATGAATGGACCGAGCTTTCCCAGTCTAAATGGGTGCTTCGTAAGATGATGGGCGACTTAGGAAGGGATATTCCTTCGAGCTATTTTTTGATCATAGATATCGTTTATACGCACAACCACAGTGAACTTATGGAAACGCCTAAAAGAAATACCAAGGGGTTGATCAAGTCAGACTTGGAAAGGAATTTTGTGGCAAAAAAACAAGCATTTTACTCCTATCAAAATGCTACGGCTATTTTTGATTATACACTGGAACGTATGCCTAATTATCCCTACGAGGTCAACTCCGACTCTTCACTTTCTCTTTTTGCGTATCAGGAAAAACATTTTGATAAGCAAGTGGTGGTGGCATGGCTCGACAGCCAAATACCAACCAATTCCAATAGTAAAACAGCAATGACATTTGAGTTTCTGCAAGGGAATTTCGAAGTACCTGTTTTCGTAGATTTGAGAACAGGGGATGTCTACGAAATTCCCGAAGAAAGTTTTACAAAACGCGGTACCAAATACATTTTTAATGATATACCCATCTACGATTCACCTATATTAATTGCAGATAAAAGCATAATCAACTTAAAAAATTCAGATTCAAGTAAATAATATATTTATGAGTGCAGAACAATATAAAAAAGAAGTGGGAATGATGAAGCTGGATAAGCTCATAGAAATGCAGGAGAGTATTTCAAAGAAAGTATTCCCGATTCCTGATAATGAGTTACTTTCCCGATTTGAGAAATTATATACAGGTGCTATTAATGATGTATTAAGGGAGTTTTGTCTAATGAACCAAGCCTTACCTAATCATATTATTCCATTACGTGAATACAAGACGGTTGCCGGTTTCGCATTTACTATAAAGAGTGCACCTAATACCCTTGTTCGTGGCGAAATGGAGTTTAGAACCCAAATGCTGGATGAAATGCATGAAAATGCTTTTGTAATTTGGGATAGTAGCCATGATGAGGAATCAACTTCGTGGGGGGGAGTGATGACCGCTACAGCAAAAAGGAAAAAAGTAAAGGCAGCCTGCCTCGATGGTGGCATTCGCGATACACATCAAATCTTAGAAGCAGATTTCCCTGTTTTTTACAAATATCGCTCTTCCAATGGGAGTTTGGGACGGTGTTTAATTACCCATTATCAAATAACACTGAAAATTGGAAATGTGATCATTAAACCCGGCGATATTATTTTAGGAGATATTGATGGGGTGTTAGTAGTTCCTCGAGATATTGCATACGAAGTTTTAATAAGGGCAGAAGAAATTAAAGAGAATGAGAAAAAGATTTTTGGTTGGGTGAAAGAAGGGCAAAGTGTGAAAGACATTACAGAAAAAGGAGGATATTTCTAGGATGAAACTCACCATGTTGTTACCACCTCTATTTGACGAACGTAAGTGGACGCTTGCTAAACAAATAGGGGTAAATCATGCCATTACCAAAGCAATACCTTCTCTGTCAGGCAAAGCTGCTCCTTATAATTTTGAGGCGCTACAATCTATTCAAGAAGAATTTGAAAGTGCTGGGTTTCAATTGTATGGTTTGGAAGGGGATCAGTTTGATATGTCTTCTATTAAACTGGGTTTACCAAATAGGGATGAATGTATTGAGCATTACTGCCAAATGCTTGAAAATATGGGAAAACTAGGGATACATCTACTTTGCTATAACTTTATGGCAAGTATTGGTTGGTTTCGTACACGTACGGATATTCAGGAAAGAGGAGGGGCATTGGTAAGCGAATTTGATGCAAGAACAGCTGAAAAACAACAAGTAGAAGCCAATCTCAGAATTTCTGAAGAACAGCTATGGGATAATCTGTTTTATTTTTTAGATGCTGTTTTGCCTGTTGCCCAGAAAAACGGCGTAGAAATGTCTTTACACCCAGATGACCCACCTTTAAGTTCTTTAATGGGAGTAGGTAGAATCTTAACAAATGCTGAGAGTTTCGAGAAAATATGGGAGCGATATCCTATTAGTAGCAACTGTATCACTTTTTGCCAGGCTACTTTTAAAATGATGGATGAAGATCTCTTTCAACTTTCGGAAAAATGGCTAAAAGAAAAAAGGATCAATTACCTGCATCTTCGTGATGTTGCCGGAGATAAGTATAAATTTAATGAAACCTTTCATGATAATGGTCCTACTCCTATGGCAGCATTACTAAAACATTATGCTGATCATGGTTTTGATGGACCTTTGCGTCCTGACCATGCTCCATTAATGTATGGTGAAACGCAGGAGAACTTTTCAGGCGGAATTTCTGCAGGTTATGAAATTACAGGAAAAATCTTTGCTATTGGCTATATCAAAGGAATTTGCGAAATGGCAGGAATAGATAATTTCTAAAAAAATGTATTTGGTATTCAGAGTTTAACCAAATTGTTTTGAAGTAATTCAGAAAAAAACTTACATAGCGAGGGATTGCATAAGAAGAGTTGTAATACCAAGAATAAAGTATATTATATCAATATATTAACTATCATTTGCAATATTATAATATACCTAATATTGATCATAAATCGTTTTCTCCGCATAAAGAGAAAAACTGATTAGTATTCAACAACTTTTTCTACAAGCCCTACAGAAGTGAGATACCTCAAGAGAGCTAAAAGCAATAATATTACTTATATTTAGGCATTTTTGTAGAAAATTTTCACTAACAAACAACTAAAATTAATAGATATGTTATTTAAATTACTAGTATTATTCATTTTATTTTCATCTATTTTCTATTGTCCTAGTACCAGTGCCAACACCGATACTGTAGGTCTAACAAAGTTTAATTATTCTTCTATAAAAAAGGCAATATTGGAAGCCCATAATGGAGATACAATCTTTATTAAACCCGGCATTTACACAGAGTCTAATATTTTAATTGATAAGGACATTACCATAGTAGGGCATAACAAGCATACTACTTTTTTACAAGCTTCGCACCTTTCACGGGCTTATACAGGCAGAATATTTACTATAGAAGAAGGAGTAAAAGTGGGAATTAGTCAGATAACTTTATCCAACGGCGCTTCAAAAAATCACGGTGGAGCTATTTTTACAAAAGGCGATTTAAAACTGCTAAATGTAACAATAAAAGATTGCTATGCTGAAGCACCTGGGGGAGGAATAGCAGTTATAAACGGCTCTTGTGAAATGGAAAACACAGAAATTACTGGCAATATAAGTAACAGCGAAGGAGGCGGTATTTATTTGAGTAATAGTTATATGAATATTATTGAGTCGGAAATTGCATATAACCAATCAAATTATTGGGGAGGCGGTATAAAAACCGATAATGCTGCTTTAAATATTGAAAGCACATCAATAGTTGAAAACACAGCCAAAAAAGGAGGCGGTATTTTCATCCATTTAACAGGTGCTACTTTTTACAAAGTTGATTTTCAAGAAAACAAATCAGATAACCGGCAAGGAGGTAACCTGTATGTTTTTACTATGGATGAAGACCTTTCTATATTTTTAAATGCTTGCCAATTTATAGGCAAACAACAAAAAGGTGATATACTGCAAGAAGCCTATAATAGTAGCAATTACATTTTTATGGAAAAGAGTGCTTACAATTATAATGATGTTGTTCAAGAAGAAAAACCAAATGGAGTATGCAAAATATATTACGATGGGATTGATATTTTTAATAATTCACTAAGTGCAGAAAAAGATAAAGACTAATAAAGCAGGAAGTTATATGAAATTATTTTTCTTAGGGAAGATTTAATAAAACAGATGAGCAAGTTTAGCACTTAGATTTATTGATGCTTTTCGAGACACTTTTTGTAATACTGAAGTAATCGTACAAGACAAATTTTATATGATTGCTTTATATATAAATTTGAGGGTTAGCATGCTTTAATTTCATATTAACTTCAAATACCGGGTTATCTAATAGTAATGCTTTAACTTTACTTGTCGAAGATTGTTCTTTTAAGTCGGTTGCTTTTATTCTTATATAATTGATACCTTCTCTTGAGTTTGATAGGTCGATATTTGCCCAATTAACCTCACTTTGTAAATTTCCTAAAGAAATGTAATCTTTACCATTTTTTGATATTTCTACTTCATAATTAATGCCTTCACTTGTTAATCCATCGATGGTTATCTCAAGTTTTTCGCCCGTAATATGAAAAGCTACGTCAAAAGGTTTATCTTGTGCATGTAGGTTGAAAAAAGTTATTGTTAATAAAGAAATAAGGGATAAATATTTTGTTTTCATAATTTTTAATCTTTAAGTGCTCACTAAAGATTGTTACAAAAACCTTTTTCTTTTTATTGAAATCTTATTGTTAGTAAAATGCCTATGTGACTTTTTTAGAGGGGATAAAGTTTTTTAGGCTCTTTTAATATAAGAAAGTTTATTAATGGGTATAATGATCATTTATGGGATTTAATTTTGTAATTATTGGTGAGTAATATAACACTTGTTTAACGATCAAAATAGCAAATTGTCATCACTAAAAAAGATAGCCATTTTCCCTATTATGAGATTTATTCCCAAATTGGTATAAAAT
>JBCDJE010000117.1:0-9420 GCA_038748185.1 Bacteroidota bacterium | reverse complement strand
TGATCCCGCAGATCGACGTCTTCATGGAGGGCGGCGATTTGATGAAGCAGGGGGCAGAAAATAAGCGTCTTTACCTTATTGAAAAAGGGTCACTTATAGGCTATCTTAAAGACGACAAAGGTAAACCTTTTGAGATTTTCAGATCAACAACTGGTATGTTTGTAGGTGTATATAGTTTTTTTTCAAAAACTTATGCCAGCTATGCAACCATTGTTGCCAATGAAGACAGCCAACTTGCTTATATCGATACCTCTGTAAATGTAGTAGAAGATGAAGCATGTCGTAGCTTTGTTGAGCATTTTATGCCCATCATTGTTAATGAGTTATCCGCTAGACAAAAGCTTGCCAGAGAAGTAGCACTTGAAAAAGAACGTACCTTAACCAGACTACTACAGCATGATAAAATGGCCACTCTTGGAGAAATGGCTGCCGGGCTTGCCCATGAGCTTAACAATGCTGTTGGCGTTTTACAACGAAAAACAGAGTGGCTTTCTGAAGAGTTATCAACCTATTTAAGAGATAAAGATTCCAAAGGGATGTTCCCTTTTTTTGAAAAAGGATTGGAAGTAGGGCAGGCACTTTCTAGTAGTGAAGTGAGAAAAAAACGCAAAGAATTAGAGCAAAAGCTAGGACTTTCAGCTGCTGACGCTCAAAAAATTGCCCGAACAGGTATAGCACCACAAGAGTTAGATCAAGTATTATCAGAAGATATGATGAATGCTGAAAGATTGTATTACTATTGGGAAATAGGTACTGCTTTCCATGATATGCTTTTAGCAGCCAATCATGCCGTCCATGTGGTTAAATCCGTAAAGCAACTCGGTGCTTCCAGTGCTGAAAGACAACACAGTATTCAAGTAGTTCAGACAATAGAAGAAGCACTTGCTTTGTTGAAAAGTCCACTAAGAAAGGTTATACTAAGCACTGATTTGCAAGAAGTGCCAGAGATTTCAGCTAGCAACGGAGAGCTGGTTCAGGTATGGGTAAATATCATTAAAAATGGTATTGAAAGTATGGAGAATAGTAATACACCAAGCCCCCAATTGAGCATCGTTTGTAAAAGCATTGGTAATTGTATTCAAGTGTTGATTGAAGATAACGGGCCGGGTATTCCTAAAGCAATTCAATCCAAAATTTTTGAACCTCATTTTAGTACTAAAAGTGACAGCGCTTCTGTCGGTTTAGGGTTAGGCTTAGCAATTGTAAGAAGACTTATAGAAAGTTATCATGGGAAAATTGGTGTTAAAAGTCAAATAGGAAAGACTGTATTTAAAGTATTACTACCTATCAATCAAGATATTAAATAAATATAAATAAAATGAGCCATATATATATTATTTGTGTGGATGATCAGCGTGAAGTGCTGACTACAGTATCAAAAGATTTAGCGATCTTCGAACCGCAAATCAAATTTGAAGAATGTGAGTCTGCAATGGAAACGATGGAGGTACTTGATGAAATTGATAGCCAGGGTGATTATGTTGCTGTAATTATCTCTGACCATGTAATGCCCGGCAAGAATGGTGTAGAACTACTTACTGATATAAAAAAAGATCTGCGTTTCTCAAAAGTAAAAAAAATACTGCTTACAGGTCTTGCTACTCATCAAGATACTATTACAGCCATAAATACAGCGGGAATTGACCGTTATTTAGAAAAGCCTTGGAAAGCAGAAGAACTACAAAAAAATGTAAGAGAATTGCTCACAGTATTTATCTTAGATGTAGGGATAAACTATGAGAAATATTTAAATATTTTAGACCAACCAACTTTATTAGAACGACTTAGAAAACGATATTAATAACAATCTGTTTCTCTTTCTCCATTCACTTTTATTTATTCTTTGTCCCCCTTTCTCTTAATAAAAATACATGCGTTGCGTTGTAGAAATGCTTTCAAACATGATAATCAAATAATTACCACTTTGACTAACCACGCATACTAAGCATGAAGTGCATTTTTAATATTTTTTTCATAGTAATTTTTAGTATTTTCTATTGCCATTCGCTCTTTTCTCAACAAAACACTTTTAAAGGATTTGTAGTAGATGAAGAAGGATTACCAGTTGTTGGTTTAAAGGTGTCATTAGGAAAAGGATTTGTTCTTACTGATAAAGATGGGAACTTTGTAGCAGAAGTAAGTGATGAAAATAAAAAGTTAGATAATATACAAATTTTTAAAAGAGGGCATGCACTAAGAAATTGGGAGAAAGTAAAACAGGAAAACGAAGAAGCAATAAAGATATTTACAAAATATACTGCTTTCGATTTACTAGGTAAAGCTTTTGATGAATATGGTAATTTGCTTAGTGAGGCTAATGTAGCACTCACTTCTGCCGACCCAAAAATTGAAGCAAAAACCAACACAAAAGGTGTATTTTCAATGCATATACCTTCCTTTGTAAGGGTTAATAAAAATAGCAATTTCCTTATTAACGGAAGAAAAGTTGAGCAAAGCGGGATTGAATTTCAAGATAAAGGAGGCATATTACACATTAGCCTACCTATTAAAATGCAAACGCTTGTAGTCTTTGATGAGGGGAATCAGCGACTAACCAATTTTACTCTCGATGTAAATAATAAGTCTTACACTACCAATACTAACGGAGAGGTAAAAATCAGACTGGGAGATAAACAAGATAATAGTTTTAAAGCAGCAGATTTTGAGTTAAACGAAGTGAAATATCTTCCGACAGATCGATTTATTATGTTGTATCTTAAACCTACTGAAGCTAATGCTGTAGTAGATAATTCAAGCGAGCCAGATACGCAAAAAGCTGTTGAAGTAGAACTAGCAAAAACTGATACAGAAGACTTAATAGAGATATACAGTAAAGATTTTAATTATATTATTAATGAGCTGGAGTTAGAAAAACAATTGCTCATAGAACGTAGCAATCAAATTAGAACAGAAATGGAAAAGGTTGCTTCTAAGATGAGTGCTGAAAAAAGCCTAAGCCAAGCAGAAAAAGATGCCCTGCATGATTACATGAAAAAGCTCGAGGAACAGCTCATTGAAAATGATCTTGCTTATGAAGACGCACAGGTAAAAACAAAAGAAATCATAGATCGCATGAAAACGGCTATGATAAATAAAGATTCTATCAATAGTGTAACAGAAGAGAAACTGGAAGAGGTGGTGATAGAAAAAGAAAAAGTAGAAAAAGAACAAGAAAGAGATTTTATCATTTTTTCAGTAGTAGCTTGTTCTTTGCTTTCCATACTAGGAGTAACATTTATTACAAGTAGAAGAATTAAAAAGCAAAGAAACGAACTAGCATTAGTCAATCGCCAGCTTAACGATGCTAAAGATGAACTGCTAGAGAATGTGAAAGAGATCAATAGCCAGAACCAAGAAATTAAAGAGCAATCAGAGAATCTGAAATCACTTAATAACGTGGTATTGCTGAAAAACAAAAAAATAACAGACAATATTCGTTATGCACTAACTGTACAAGAAGCCATACTACCTGAGAAAGAAAGAATGGAGAGGTTTTTCAAAGACTTTTTCATCACTTACATTCCTAAAGATATTGTTTCTGGAGATTTTTATTGGTTTGCTCACATCCCTGCTGAAGATAGTAATAAAGAAAAAATAATAGTAGCAGCAGTTGATTGTACAGGCCATGGTGTATCCGGAGCTTTTATGTCGCTAATTGGGAGTACACTCCTCAATGAAATAGTAAACCAGCGAAAAATTTATGATACAGCTCAAATACTTTATGAACTTAATCTCAATGTAGCAAAGCAATTAAAACAAAAAGAAAAGGCTAATAACGATGGTATGGATGTGAGCTTATGCTGTATTGAAAAACAAGAAAGTAATAATTACTTCATTAATTTCTCTGGGGCAAAAAGGTCTTTTACTTATTACGATCATAAAGCTAAAGAAATAAAGAGCATTAGAGGTGATAGAAAATCGGTGGGAGGGAAACAAAATATTGATTATCAGTTTTCTAAAAAGGAAATTCGTTTACATGAAGGAGATAGTATTTATCTTGATTCAGATGGCTTGATAGATCAGAATAATGCTGAAAGAGAGCGGTTTGGCACAAAACAACTTCAAAATCTATTATCAGATATTGCTGATAAACCTATGCCTGAGCAAAAAAACATATTAGAAGAAAGACTAGCAACATACCAAGCAGGAACAGAACAAAGAGATGATATTCTAATGATGGGGATACGATTATAAATTACGATAATTACTACTTCAACTCATTTTAATTTCAAAGGGCTATTTGCCCTTTTTTTATTTTCTTTGTAAAAAAAAGCATGTCTGAAAGATACACCAATAGGGGCGTTTCTGCTTCTAAAGAAGATATTCACCAAGCCATTAAGCACCTTGACAAAGGATTATACCCCAAAGCTTTTTGTAAAATTGTACCTGATTTCCTGGGAAATAATAAAGACTATTGCAACATCATGCATGCTGATGGTGCTGGAACGAAATCTTCATTAGCTTATTTATACTGGAAAGAAACAGGTGATCTTTCGGTTTGGAAAGGCATAGCCCAAGATGCCATTATTATGAACCTCGATGACTTACTATGTGTAGGTGTTACCGATAACATGTTGTTATCTTCTACAATTGGCAGAAATAAGAATTTAATCCCGGGCGAGGTAATTTCAGCCATTATTCAAGGCACAGAAGAAATTTTAGAAGAGTTAAGGAACTATGGCATACATATTTACAGTACCGGAGGTGAGACTGCTGATGTAGGGGACTTGGTAAGAACGATTATTGTTGACTGCACAATAACTGCTCGTGTAACTAAAAATCAGGTTATTGATAATGCTAATATTAAAGCTGGAGATGTAATAGTTGGTTTAGCATCTTACGGACAAACTACTTACGAAAGTGCCTACAATGGTGGAATGGGTAGTAATGGCTTAACTTCAGCAAGACATGACGTGTTTGCCAAATACTTAGCTCAAAAATATCCTGAAAGCTTCGACCCACTCATTCCTGAAGACCTTGTTTTTTCTGGCTCAAAATCTTTGGTCGATTCAATAGAAGATGTATCTGTTGATGTTGGGAAATTGGTACTATCTCCTACTCGTACTTATGCTCCTGTTATAAAGAAAATGTTGGAAACACACCATTCACATATTCATGGCATGGTACACTGTAGTGGTGGAGCCCAAACCAAAATCCTACATTTTGTAGGTCAACTACATGTTATTAAAAATGACCTATTTCCCATACCTCCACTGTTTAAGCTCATACAAGAAGAAAGTAAAACAAGTTGGCAAGAAATGTATAAAGTCTTTAACATGGGGCATAGAATGGAAATTTACCTCCCAGAAGTATTTGCTGCTGAACTTATTGATATTGCTGCATCTTTTAATTTAGAAGCAAAAATTATTGGGAGAGTTGAAGCTGCTGATAAAAAGTCTTTAACTATTCAATCTGAAAAAGGCACTTTTTCTTATGCGTAGTTTCTTTTATTTATCCAATTGAATCAGGAAATTTTATTATTATTTAAATATTGCATATATTCAAAAATAATTCTACTACCTGTAAATTTTAACCTCATCATTCCTCAGTCTTAAAATCATTATAGCTATTTAATTAGCTGTAAATGTACTTGCTGCAATTTGAATTATACACTAATATTCAATACAACATAACACATTATGGAATCGAGTACAGTAGGGAAACCTAGACTGAGTTTCTGGCAAATATGGAATATGAACTTTGGTTTTATGGGGATACAGTTTGGCTTTGCCTTACAGAATGCCAATGTAAGCCGAATTTTTGAAACTCTTGGTGCAGATAAAGACCAAATTCCTATTTTATGGTTAGCAGCACCCGTTACTGGTTTACTCATCCAACCCATTATTGGCTATTTCAGTGACCGCACTTGGCATCCTAAGCTAGGAAGAAGAAGACCTTATTTTTTAATTGGAGCTATTTTCGCCTCCTTAGCGCTCATTGCCATGCCGAATTCTTCAGCTTTATGGATGGCTGCAGGAGTATTATGGATTATGGATGCTTCTATTAATATCTCTATGGAGCCTTTTAGAGCTTTTGTAGGCGACATGCTACCCAATAGGCAGAGTACACAAGGTTTCGCTGTGCAAACTTTTTTTATTGGCGTAGGTTCTGTTATAGCTTCTGCGCTTCCTTATATTTTAACTAATTGGTTCGGAGTTGCCAATACTGCGCCTGAAGGAACAATCCCTCCCTCGGTCGTTTGGTCTTTTTACTTAGGTGCTTTTGCGTTTTTCGCTTGCGTTTTATGGACCATCGTCCGCTCATTTGAGTATTCTCCCAAACAAATTAGAGAATTTAATGGAGATAATTATGAAGAAGCAGCGCATGGTTTTGGAGAATTCTTTTCTTCTTTTATAAAAATTCCAAAGACCATGGTACAATTAGCATTTGTGCAATACTTTTCATGGTTTGCTTTATTCAGCTTATGGATTTATACTACTTCTGCGGTTACCCAACATATTTTTGGAACGGAAGATACTACTTCAAAACTATATAATGATGGTGCCGATCTGGTTGGACTTGCCTTTGCTGCTTATAATCTTTTTTCAGCTTTTCTAGCCTTTTTGCTTCCTTATTTAGCTCAGAAAACAAGCAGGAAATTCGTGCACATGATTTGCCTTTTGGCTGGCGCAGCTGGTTTGGCTTCTATTTCACTTATTAAAACTCCTGAAAGCGCCAACATGATTTACCTTTCAATGTTAGGTGTAGGACTTGCTTGGGCAAGTATTCTTACCATGCCTTATGCTATGCTTTCTGGTGCTTTACCTGCGCATAAAATGGGAATTTATATGGGGATTTTTAATTTTTTTATTGTGATTCCTCAAATTACTGCTGCTTCTGTGCTGGGTTATCTAATGGTTAATTTCTTTGATAACCAGGCTATGAATGTTATTTTGTTGGGTGGCGCTTCTTTTGTAGTGGCAGCAGTGCTCACGCTATTGGTTAAAGATGTGGGAGAATGAGTTATAGTTGTATTTTATGGTTTGAATAAACCCTCATTATAATGGGTTTATTTTTTGTTGTTCGTTCGTTTTTCTATTTTTCCAGAGGCTATTTCTCGCTCAATATCCCGGAATGGATCATTTCTTCCCTCAACCCAATTACCGTCTTTATGTATAACAAAAGAATACCCTATTTCTCTTCCATGTATAACCAGACTATCTCTTTCAGATGGTTCGTAATCAAAATCGAAACTATTTTCAATATCGTGATTCAACTGATACAATAGGACCTCAACACGAAGACCGTTTCCAAGGTCTTGTTTGGGAAGAATAAGTCTTCCCTTTGCAGGTTGTTTTCTATGTCCAAAAAACTTTCTTAAAGTCCATAAATAATCGCCCAAAGGTTTCTCACTTTTTGATTGATTTAGTTTCTCATTACAAGTACAAAAAATAAAGAAATTCTTTTCCTGGCACATTTATCGGTTTAATTTTACTGACATACAACCAACAGCGAAGTTCTTTTAGTAATGATGAAACAATAAGTTTAGGATTTTAAGACGAACATGCCTTATTAATTCTCCTCTTCGCGAAGTACCATAGGCACACGAATAGAGGTTTTATCCCAAATTAAAAAAATATCTGCCCCTGATGTTGTCCCTTGTAAGCTGATTGTAAATTCCCTAAACTGTCCTGGCGCTTTGTAAACAGGTACTTTCGTTCTAAAAGCATCCTTTGAGGGATTGTATTTATATAAACCCCATTGTCCTGGTTCTTTATTAAAAATAATAGTCCACTCAGCTGTATCAGGAATGGTGAATAATGCATAGGTTCCTGCTTCCAGCAAATTATCATTCACGGTTACATCTTTTGTAATGGTTATTTCTGTTGCATCATCGTCACCTGTGCGCCAAATTTTTCGCCAAGGCACATTATACCCAAATGGATAAGAAGCAGAATATTTCATAAAAGGTCTACCGTAAGTGACTTTTGCATAAAAATCCCCTTTTTTATAAGTAGAAAGCCCAACAGGGCTTCTCCGTTTTTTAGGATTGGTTTGTTGGCAAAAGATTTCATGATTTACAAGTAAAAGAAAAAAACTCAAACTAAATATGATGACATTGATCTTTTTCATAAAAAACTAATCTAATTCACTTGTTGAAATAGCAGGCAAATTAAAAAAATAATCTTATACAAAGAACTACTCAAGTGCGCGCTGATATAACACTAATATGAGATCCATCCTCTACAAATTGCGCAACGTCGCCAAACACTAGGAAAGTCGCTTGGAATTTATCCCAAAGTTCTTGTTTGATAGAGTCATATTCTGTGATTTCGATATAATTATCTTTTCCTGATATCAATTCGCCAGAACCAGTTCCAACATCATCTGCCCAAAGAGATAGGAATGTATGGACTAAACTATTGATACGAGAAACATTGTAGGGCACTAAAGGAAGGCGATCTCTAGCAACGGGATATAATTTTCTCTTAGATCACCGACTTGACTCCACTGCGCAAAGCTAATGCCTACCTTTTTACCATTACAAGTATTTTCTAAAAGAGCTGCACCACCCACATTGTTACAAAGAACATCGTTTTTGATGACATTGATTTTACTGATATATTGGACTCTCGGCTCAACGTCGTCTTCATCACACGCTATTAAAATAGCGATCACTAAAAACAATAGGAGGCATACATTTTTCTTTATATCGAATAGAATATATCTAAAACTTAGTCTGGCTGAGCGCGCGTATCTGGCAAAACAGAGACATGAAACTCACCTCCAGTGAAATGAATAGTGCTCTTACCAGACAAATCAAAGACTACATTGATCTTTCCCCACAACTCTTGCTTGAGTGTATCATATCTCGTGATTTCTATCCAGCTATCTTCATTTGGTGCCACCCTACCGATAACGCCACCAACATCACCGCCTAACAATACACCAAAGCTTGCTTCTGCTAAACTATCATTACATACAGCACCAGATCGTACGAGCTTAAAAATGCCTTCTGTATTCGGAATATATGAAACATTAATCTTTTCAAGAAGACCTTTGCTATCATTTACTTTGCCGATGCTTAAGCCAATTTCAGGTACATCACAGTCTTTGGCAAGACCTGCAATCACACTTGTATTCTCCCAAAGTGTATCATTTTTCAAAATACTAACTTCACTTATGTATTGAACTTCCGGCTCATCTCCATCACAAGCTGATAAAAATGCACCTATTAAAAGCAATAGAAGGCATATATTTTTCATCTTTATAGAAATTAGGTAAAGAGTGGTTTTTAAAGCCACTTTAACTTTTCTTATTATATTATAAATTGTTTGCTCAGGCTTTTCCCATTAACCAACAAGCATATAACTCTTTGAGAAGGTCAATGCAATTTAACTGTATTAAATGTGTCCCTTCCTTATAAAATCTGTTTTGTATTATTAGGCACGGATTGTCCAAGCAAATTGCTCACTTCAC
>JBCDJE010000116.1:0-9500 GCA_038748185.1 Bacteroidota bacterium | reverse complement strand
TTTAGCGATCTAATGCTACGAGAAGAAAAAGATCAAATGTTAAAATGACTATTTCCATAACATATATAAAAATAATTAATTACTTTAGATAGCGCATCCATCACGCCTGACTCATCAATCAACTTAGCTTTCGTGCAAGTATCTGTAACTAACCTCACTACATGCATATTGAAGTTATCCCTTAAAAGATTAAAAAGTTGGATATTTTCTCCTTCTCCCAAAAGTTGAGTTGGGTTTAAAAGCTCTAATGCTTTTGACTTTTCAGGTAAAGTCAATATTATAGGAATTCCATTTAAGTCTCCAAATTCCGCATAAAGCATTTGTCTAAAACTGTTAGCTATACCAATGAGTCTCGTATCATCTTCTCCAAAAAAATAAGCTGCACCTAATTTTTTCCATTCATTTTTTAATTCATCAGTAAAATAATCATTAGAGAAAAACTGCTCATCTTTTAATTCAATTGGTACAATATTTAGAAAATCATTAATGAATGGCATTTTCAGTAAAACCTTCTCTAATAATGTATCTACATCCTCATCTATTAATAATATTTTTAATTTTTTTAGGCCAGGACTATGACTCAAAATAATATTTTCGATTAAAAAGTGCTCAGCAGTTTTATCGAATCCTATTATTGCAATAGAATGCTCTGATGCTTCAATTTCTGTAAATACTCCATTTTCGGTTTTCACATTATTATAAGTTGAGTTAGCCAAAGGTGAGAAAGAATCATATATTACTTGTGCAGCAGCTTGATGCGTATTAAAAGTATCTATATCAAAATTGGTTGTACGAGTGTACATATCCATATAATCTTTCAAGAAACTCTTTTTATACCAGTCTTCTACATTTACCAATACTCTCAATGGTCCTCTTATTATTTTTTTCTGATGATTAAGCCATGTAAGAATGTTGGCTGTTTGCAGGTTTTTTTCATCGTTATCAGTAAGTACTAAACAATGTCCAGCCCTGGCGATTCCTGCCTTAATAAGGTCATTACTTTCCGACTTTGAAGTAGTAATTACCAGTCCTCCCAATTGCTTAATTTTTTCGATATTCTCATCAAAGTTCTGTTTATCTTCAATAGCAACTACAGCTTTTCTTTCTTTTAACAGCTCAGTAGCAATGCGATAACCAATCCCAGTATTACCCATTATTATAGTATGCCCCTTATAAAAATACCTAATCTTAAAGCGCGCATACCATTCATAAGCAAAAAACCATACGATCTGAAAAATACCATATCCTAAGATTAAGGCAGCGATAAAACTAGCTATAACCTGTTTAAAGTTCTCCGTTTCTCCTTCCAGCAAGAACATTCTTAAAATAGCATACAATGCCTGCCAAAATTCTAATTCCGATGGGTTATGCAAACCATGCCCCCAAAAGCCAAATAGAAATACGGTTATTATTCCAATTACAATGAGGTATGGTGAAAATTGTTCTATTCTTTTCATCAAAGGGAAACTTAAAAAATGCCCAATAAACAGCCCTTTAAAGTAAGAGAAAATTAGGAATTTTCCATTTCTGTTAATAAATCTTAAATAATGGAAACGTTTTTGATATGTAGTAAACTGTTAAAAAATCAACTCATTTTTCAACTTAAACTCTTTATATGAATGGCGTCTTTACAACCTTTTAACGGTACTTTAGACAAACGACTTGCAGGCCATTTACTACGAAGGGCTACGTTTGGTCCAGGTAAAAATGACATAGATCAATTTACCGGATTAACCGCCGCACAGGCTGTCGCACAACTACTGGAAGATCAAGAACCACCAACTCCACCAGTTAATCCTGCAACAGGTACTCCTTTGATAGACCCTGCATCGGGAATCTATAAAATGGTCACTGATGGTGAAGGAATAAATTTAACTAACAATTTTCTTCACTGGTGGATGGCACAGATGAAAAACAGTGGAAATAATATTTCCGAGAAGATGGTTTATTTTATGCATACGCATTTCACAACCATGAAATCGCGCGTAGAACAACCTTCTGCTTTGTATTATCAGATAGCATTATTCAGGTTTTATACAATGGGTAATTTTAAAACCCTTTGTTTGAAAGTGTGCAAAGATAATGCAATGCTTAGATTTCTTGATGGCATCCAAAACGTAAAAGGAAGACCACAAGAGAATTTTGGGCGAGAGCTACTTGAACTGTATGCTATAGGAAAAGGCGATCAGATTGCACCTGATGTAGTAGATGGAGAAGCTTTTGCCAACTATACTACTTTTACTGAGCAAGATGTAAAAGCCGCTACAAGAGTGCTTTCAGGATGGGATGAAGACACTAATTTTGAAACGATAGATCCTGACACAGGTCTTGCCACAGGTAAGTTGAAAGCTAATGCACAGTTAATGACCACCCAACACGATGTGGGTATTAAAACTTTTAGTGGTGCTTTTCAGAACCGACAGATAGCCCCCACAATTGTAGAAAACGATTCTACTACAACTGATGAAGCTGAGGCACAACTAGTTCAAATGATAGACATGATCTTCGAGCAAGAAGAAACGGCTAAATATATTTGCAGAAGGCTTTATCGCTTTTTTACCTACTACGATATTACACCAGAGGTTGAGCAAGATATTATAACACCACTTGCTAATACTTTCAGAAATGGTGGATACGAATTAAAACCAGTCTTGGAACAACTCTTAGTAAGTAGTCATTTCTATGATACTGATGACAATGAAACTGGAAATAATGTTGTTGGAGCAATTATAAAATCTCCCCTTGAATTGGTCACTGGCTTAAATAGATTTTTTCGAATTCCGATGCCTGATCCAGTTACAGAAGCTGCTGAAATGGAAGCAGCCTACAAACCTGTGCTTGAAGAAATGGAATCTCAGGGAATGGAACTTTATGAACCTTTTGAAGTGGCGGGCTACTCAGCCTATCACCAAGGGCCAGTTTATAATCGTAACTGGATTTCGGCCAACTATCTCGCTTATCGTTATATATATTCTGAACATTTGCTAGAAAGACAAGATGAAGATGGAATAGATAAAATTTTCGGTTGGCTCGATGTAATTGCCTATGTGGAAAATACAGAAAATGTCGCAAACCCAGCTGATGCAAACCAGCTAGTTACCGATTTGGTAACTTATATGCTGCCCGAAGAAATTTCGGCAGAAAGATTTGATTATTTTCTTAATGGTGTCTTACTAGACGAGCTTTCTACTGTAATGTGGCAATTAGAATGGGAAAGTTACAAAACTTCTGGAGATGATACTGCAGTAAGAATGCAAATTGAAAGCTTAGTTAGGGCAATTATACAATCACCAGAATACCAGTTGATGTAACTCTTTCCCCCTCAATTCAAAAAAATATTTATTCATAAAGCATACATTGCATCATGAAAAGGAGAAATTTTATAAAAAGATTATCTCAGGCATCAGCTACGCCTTTTATGTTAGGAGGATTGCCTGTGGGTTTACTTGCTAACAACCAACAGTTAGCAAGGATGGCTAATGAAAACAACGATAATGTGCTCGTAATCCTTCAAATGCATGGAGGAAACGATGGACTTAATATGGTTATCCCAATAAATCAATATGATAATTATTATAATTTAAGGCCTAATATTGCTATACCTGCGAGCGATAATAATAGGAAATATATTGAACTAGATAACACAATGTCCGATGAGAAAAAAGTAGGCTTACACCCCGATATGTTAGGGGTGAAAGATTTATATGACAGGGGCCGTGTAGGAATTGTTCATGGTGTTTCTTATGAAAATGCTAATGGCTCTCACTTTAGAGGTAGAGATGTGTTTTTTATGGGAGGAGGTTATGAAGATACATACCGTTCGGGCTGGATGGGACGCTTTCTCGATAAAGAATATCCTGCTTACCCTGATGGAGATGCATCTATTCCTGTTTTACCTTATGATGGACAAAATGAAATGCAAGACCCTCCCGGGCTTGAAATAGGCAGAGATGTTTCTTTGCTTTTTAGAAGAGATGATTCTTTCCCATTATCGCTTTCAGTAAGAAGTCCATTGGCATTTCATGCTCTGATTGAAAGTATAGAGCAACAAAATATTGCCAACTTTCCAAACTCCAACTATGGAGAAGAACTCAAATACATCATGGATATGGATGAACAGTCACATGTGTATGGAGTACGTTTAAAGGAAGTTTATGATAAAGGAGGAGATACTACGGTAACTTATCCTGAAAATTATCCATTTGCCTCGTCAAGAGGGTTGAACAATCCACTTTCTGGTCAATTTAAACTAATTGCCAGATTACTTAGAGGAGGCATTAAATCTCGATTCTTTTTGGTAAGAATTGGAGGTTTTGATACGCATGCTAATCAAGTAGAAAGTTACGATCCTACTTTCGGGCATCATGCGGCCTTAATGTATCATATCTCTTCTGCTGTTCAAGCATTCCAAGAAGACTTGAGAAACTCAGGTACAGAAGACAAAGTAATGACAATCACCATGTCAGAATTTGGTAGAAGGGCGGTTTCAAATGGCAGCTTTGGTACCGATCACGGAGATGCTTGGCCACTTATGGCTTTTGGCAAGTGGGTGAACCCGGGCGTATTTGGCAGCAACCCTGACCTTGGAAATATAAGAGGAGGTAACTTGAGTATGCAAGTAGATTACCGACAAGTTTTGACATCAGTAATGCAAAACTGGATGGGTGCAACTCCTGAAAATGTTGCCGAAGTATTTAAGTTGGATACACCTGAAAAGAAAACAGCATTCCTAGATAACCAGATTCCGATTGTTAATAACAATTTTGTAACCTCTACAAGAGAAGATTTCTTTAATGATAGGTTCAGGTTAAATAATAGCTTCCCTAATCCTGCCAAGGACGAAACAATCATTAGTTTCTATATCAATAATTCTGAAAAGGTAAAATTAAGGTTGTATAATCCTGAAGGGAAAATGGTGAAAATCATTTTCGATGGTTTCTTACCATACGGAGAACATGATGTAAAATTCAATGTGAGAGGGCTTGCTCCCGGTTTATATGTTTATAGACTTGAATCTGGAAAATTCACCGCCTCACGTAAACTTACTATAGTTTCCTAAATTGAGTTCAATCGCAATAATCATTCTCAAATGATTACAAAAAAGCCACTCATCATTGAGTGGTTTTTTTATGGAATGTAATGATAAATCCCTTGCATTTTGAACAGCTCATCAAGATTTTTGCAATTCGAAAAAGCTTGGTGAACACAACCTTTTGGCTCTCTATTTAAAACATCAAACGAAAGGAATTTTAATTGATCAATTATTTGATCCTGTTTTTCCATTTCAGGATCGTTGCCCATATGTAAAATCCCGCCAATTATATCTACACTAAAAAAAAGTTCAACCCCGTGAAGTGGTTTTTGTAAATATTCGTGTACAAAAAGAAATCGAGCAACTTTTATTTCAAGCCCGGTTTCTTCAATGAACTCTCTTTTCAACGCTTCTTCTAATGTTTCTCCATAGTCTACGCCACCACCTGGTGGTGCCCATAAATACCCATTCCCTAAAGATTTGTGTCGTACCATTAAAACTTTATTCGTTTGAGTACAAATGCCACAAACCCTAACCCTTAGTCTATTCCCAAATGCAGCAGTAATTTTATCTTGGCTTATTTCCATAATTTGGGTTTAATTATTCCCAGTTTTTAACTTAGCAGTGCTACAAGGTGTTTTTTATTATTGATAATAAATTAAATAAAGCATTTCTCCAATGACAGAAAAAAAAACTATCACAATCAATGGTGCAGGTTTGGTGGGTTCATTACTAGCTATATTATTAGCCAAAAAAGGATATGAAGTTGTTATTTACGACATGCGACCTGACCCACGTGAAACAAAAGCTCTTGGAGGAAGATCTATTAATTTAGCATTGAGTAATAGAGGTTGGTTAGCGCTAGAAAAAGCTGGTATAGCACAAGAGATTAAGCAAAAAGCAATCCCCATGAAAGGTCGAATGATGCATAATACTGATGGTAAATTAACATTTCAACCTTATGGCAAATCTGGACAAGCTATTTTTTCTGTTTCGAGAAGCGGACTTAACCAGACTTTAATTGAACAAAGCAGTAAACTGGAAACAGTTAGATATCAGTTTGATAAAAAATGTACCAGCGTAGATTTAGATGCAAGTACACTTTATTTTACTGATACAAATACCCAGAAAACATTATCAACCACTTATAATTACCTTATTGGCAGCGATGGTGCATTTTCACCTACCAGGGCTGCTATGCAAAGAAAAACCCGTTTTAATTATTCACAAGAATTTCTAACCCATGGGTACAAAGAGTTGCACATCCCTGCAACGCCAGAAGGAGATTTTGCTTTAGAACCCAATGCGCTTCATATATGGCCAAGAAAACAATTTATGCTCATTGCATTACCCAATGCAGATAAAAGCTTTACAGCTACATTATTCTTGGCTTTTGAAGGGAGAACAGCTTTTGAAAACCTACAAACAACTGCTAATATTTCAGCCTTTTTCGAACAACATTTCCCTGATACATTACCAATTATTCCTGCATTAGTTGAGCAATTTCAGGAAAACCCTACTTCCTCTTTAGTAACCATTAAGTGCCAGCCTTGGCTTTATCATAACACTTTGCTCATAGGTGATGCCTCCCACGCTATAGTACCATTTTATGGGCAAGGTATGAACTCTGGGTTTGAAGACTGTTATTTGCTTGATGATATGTTGGAAAATGCAAAACAACCTATTCTTTCTGTTTTTGACGAATTCCAAAAACAAAGAAAAAAAGATGCAGATGCAATTGCTGAACTCGCCCTACAAAATTTTATAGAAATGCGTGATTTGGTGGCAGATAAGGATTTTTTGTTGAGGAAAAAAATAGAAGCTCGATTACACGAACTTTATCCCAGTAATTGGATGCCCCTTTATTCTATGGTTACCTTTAGCCATATACCATATAGTGAAGCCTTAAAAGTAGGACAAAAACAACAAACTATCATGAATGATGTGATGCAATTAGAAGGTATTGAAAACAACTGGGAAACAATTGATTTTAGCAATATTAAAGCTTTAAAACAGTATTTTACTTAGTAATTTTTGCCAGTATCCTTTTTCTCAGTACATCCATTTTCATTTCTGTTTCAAGAAATTCTTTTTTAGGTACTGAATCTTCTGTTATACCTGCACCTGCATAGAAAACAAGTTGCTTCTTCCCTACTTGCATACATCGCAAGTTCACAAAAATATGAGTATTATTATCAACATTTACCGGCCCTAAATATCCACTATATAAACGTCTATCATACCCTTCTTTGGTCAGAATATCTTGCATAGTAACTGCTTGAGGCATCCCACATACCGCTGAGGTTGGATGAAGCAGTTCTAACATGACAGAGCCTAATTGAGGAAAATTAACTTCATTAATATTTACAACAAAATCAGTTTTGAGATGGATGAGTGAACCTGCAGCTACTGTCTTAGGACCAAGCTCTTCAAATTCTCTAAGCCGTATCTTTTTGAAACAATTAATAATATACCGACTCACTAGAGCTTGTTCTTCAATCTCTTTTTGCCGCCAGGTAGCATCAGAAAGATGCTTGAACTTGGCCTTCTTTTGTGTACCAGCTAAGGCAACCGTTTTAAATATTTTCTGACTATCTATTTCAACAAGTGTTTCTGGTGAAGCACCAAGCCAAGTACCTTCTTCAGGGAGAGAAACCAAAGAAACAAACGCACTTGGAAAATCTTGACAAAGTGAAATAAATACTTTTGTAGCGTGGAAATTATTAGGTTTGTTAGCAGTTTTGCTTCTTGAATAAACAATCTTTTGATAAGCTCCGCTTTTTATACTTTTTATGCCCTTTTCAACTAAGCGTAAGAATGTCTTTTTATCAGTATTCGTCTCCCTCGTTTCAATAGCATGATATTGGGGAATATATCCTTGCTCTAGCTTAGTAGTTGCAAGTTCAAAAGCTTTCCAAAAACGTTTGCTATTCATTGATTCTTCAGATCCATAAACACCTACTTTAAAACTCTCTTTTGGAAATATTTCAGAAGATTGATAAAATAAATCTGCTCTAATAAAAGATAACTGCTTTCTTAGACTAAACGGTGCAACAATAAATCCGGCGGGTAGTGATTCTATTTCAGGTTTTACTATTTGGACATTACTATTAAAACTCACAGCTACATTAAAATGATTGGAATGAGGGAGTTTCCAGCAGGCAATAGGTAATCCTGTTGTATATGCAGCATCGAGAAATAAAGTAGTAATTTCAGCTGGTTTTAACTTTTTGAAAGACGGAGAATTAGTTACTTCGTTCAAGCTGGTGATCATTAAGTTATCCTTATTAGTTGCTGATAATTAATTATCAAATTTGTATTTATATACGAAATGTTGAACAAGATTGATTTAAAAGCTTGCTTAAATACTAAAGTAAAATACAACGCTCTTTTACGCAAAAAACCAAAACGTGAATAACTTGATAAAAATCAGCTTTCATAAAGTTATTTTTTCAAAGTATCATCACATTTGTTTTTAAATTTGACCATCGATTAAGTTAAAGGATAGCGCTTTGAATAATAGTATTCGTATTTTCTCACCTGCTACAGTGGCAAATGTAGCCTGTGGATTCGACATATTGGGTTTTGCTTTAGAAAACCCAGGAGATGAAATCATCATCAAGAAAAAAAGTAAACCAGGAATCACTATTATCAATAAAACGCCTTATAAAGGTATTCCTTTAGAAGCTGAAAAAAACACAATTGGCGTTGCTATTCATGCTTTTCTCGCAGCAATAGAAATAAATCAAGGCTTCGAAGTAACCATTACACACAAAATAAAACCCGGAAGTGGAATTGGCTCCAGTGCTGCTAGTTCAGTTGCAGGAGTATTTGGCGTGAATCAGTTACTTGATGAGCCACTCAATAAGGATGGATTAGTAAAATTTGCCATGTTTGGAGAAAAGGCTGCTTGTGGTTCTGCTCATGCAGATAATGTAGCTCCAGCACTATTAGGAGGTTTTATATTGGTAAGAAGTTATCAACCGCTCGATATAATTAAACTAGATTTTCCCGAAGACTTATACATAGCCATCGTACATCCGCAAATTGAACTCAAAACCGAAGACGCAAGAAAAATACTTCGAACAAATATCCTACTGAAAGATGCTGTAAAGCAATGGGGCAACATCGCTGGTTTAATTGCTGGACTTGCTAGAAAAGATTATCCTCTTATAGCCAGATCCCTAGAGGATGTTATTATAGAACCTGTCCGTTCTTTGCTCATTCCGGGTTATGATAATGTAAAAAAAGCTGCTATTGATGCTGGGGCGCTCGGATGCAGTATTTCTGGTTCAGGCCCTTCAGTATTTGCATTATGCCAAACAGAGGAAATAGCCCTAGAAGCTAGTCGTGCTATGCAATTTGGCTTTTCTAAATTAGAAATTGAATCAGTTAAATATAATTCTAAGATCAACTTGAATGGTGCTCAGGTTGTAGAGTAACTAAGTAGTAATGAATTTTAGTTATT
>JBCDJE010000115.1:0-9663 GCA_038748185.1 Bacteroidota bacterium | reverse complement strand
TTTAAGGTTTATTTGAAATAAACTGGATTCATTAACTGAAATAAGGTTTTTCTTTACACTTTTTAGCATGAAATATTAAAAAAATAAAAAAACACCTTGATTTATACTTAAGGTGTTTTATGTAATAAATACAGTGAAAACTAATTAAATTGAAAGACGAGCTATTACTGTTTTACCAGCTTTAGTCTTCTGATTTAGCTTAACACAGACTTCAGCATTTAAAGGGATAAAGACATCTACCCTTGAACCAAACTTGATAAATCCAAACTCGTCGCCTTGTGTTACTCTTTGCCCCTCTTCAACATACCATTTTATCCTTTTTGCCATAGCTCCGGCAATCTGTCTAAACAAAATATGTACACCACTTTCGCTTTCAACTACAATGGTAGTACGTTCGTTTTCTGTGCTTGACTTTGGATGCCAGGCTACTAAGTATTTTCCTGCGTGGTATTTTACATATTTTACAATTCCACTTATCGGATTTCTATTTACGTGGACATTAATAGGAGACATAAAAATGGAAATCTGTCTTCTATCTTCGTTAAGGTATTCTTTTTCTTCTACTTCTTCAATTACAACTACTTTACCATCGGCAGGGGCATATACCAAGTTCTTGTCTTGCTGGGTATCTATTTTAGGGCTTCTAAAAAACTGTAATATCAACAGGTAAAATACGAAGCTTACAATAAGACTTGTGTTCATTATAACGAGATAGCTCCCATAGAAATAATAAAGCACTAAATTGATTATTGCTAGGATAGCAAATGTGAATAGTAAAATTGTAAAACCTTCTTTGTGTATTGTCATGTTAAGCTAATCTTTTTAATAAATTATTTGATACTGAAACAAAAATACGCAGTTTATGATTTTGTTATTTACTACTTAAAACAAAAAAAGCCGGCTAACCGGCTAAAATGATTTAATATCCTCCTCTAAGTTTATAAGTATCTGCTACTTTTGATATAGCTACCATATAAGCTGCAATTCTCATTGATACATCGTATTTTGAAGATACATTAAAAACTCTTTCGAAAGCTTCTTTCATAATGCGATCGCTTCTACGGTTTACCCTTTCTCGGGTCCATTTATAGCCTAACCTATTTTGTACCCACTCAAAATAGGAAACAGTAACCCCACCGGCATTTGCTAAAATATCAGGAACAACTGTAATGCCTTTTTCATAGATAAACGGATCAGCTTTCGCCCCCATTGGTCCATTAGCGCCTTCAACAATTAACTTTGCTTTAACATTGTTGGCATTGGCGATAGTAATTACATCTTCTTTGGCAGCTGGAACAAGCAAGTCTACTTCCATCTCCAAAAGTGCTTCATTACTGATGTGCTCACCGCTTTCAAAACCATCAAGAGTATTATTATTTTTTTCTTTAAAATTTATAGCTTGTTTTATATCTAGGCCTTTAGGATCGTAGTAGGCACCAGTATGATCGCTGATTGCTACAACTTTTACCCCTCTATCTTCTAAAAGTGTTGCTGCATGGCTACCTACATTACCAAAACCTTGTACAGCGCAGGTGGCATGAGCGGGGTTTATTTTCAACTTTTCCATAGCTACCAAAGCAGAAACCATTACGCCTCTGCCTGTAGCTTCAACTCTGCCTAAAGAACCTCCTAAAACTAGTGGCTTGCCTGTTACTACAGCACTTACTGTTTTTCCATTGGCTTTGGAGTATTCATCCATTAGCCAAGCCATCTCTCTTGGTCCTGTTCCCATATCAGGGGCAGGTATATCGGTATCAGGACCAAAGATTTCATACATAGATACAGTATAAGCCCTTGTAAGTCTTTCCAACTCTCCTGTCGACATCGTCCAAGGTTTGCATTTAATGCCACCCTTTGCGCCTCCATATGGAATATCAACTACTGCACATTTCCACGTCATCCAAGCAGCTAAGGCTTTAACTTCGTCGAGATGTACATCTGGAGCATAACGCACACCTCCTTTTGAAGGGCCCAAGGTATTAGAATGAATCACTCTGTAACCTTCAAATACTTTTTTGCTCCCATCGTCCATGGTGATAGACAAACTAACAATTACTTGTTTTGTCGGGCTTTTTAGAATCTCATAGGTTTCTTTATCGAGGCCTAACTTCTGAGCAGCGATATCGAACCTTGACATCATCGATTCAAAAGGATTTTCTTTATCCTTAATTGGTGCAGGTTCTATGTATCCCATAGTATGTGTTTTTTTGATAAGGTTTTTTATTATTACTAAGAACGGAGTTAATTATTTTTGGATAGCGGCAAAGTTATGAATTTGCCTATTATTAAAGTAAAGTGGGGAAAGTATTTTTTGAATGGAAGTATGGTGATACAGCTTATATTTTGTAAGGTAGAAATTCATCGATATTTTGACCATAACGATATATCTCCCTTACAATAGTTGAACTGATATAGGCATATTTGGGATCGGTAATGATAAAAACAGTTTCTAAATCTGGGAAGATACGTTTATTGATTTGAGAAATGCTATTTTCATACTCAAAATCTGTTGTGTTTCTGAGACCTCTTAAGAGATATTTTGCATGATATTTTCTAGCTAAATTTGCAGTGAGCTCATTATAGCTTACCACGGAGATATTATCATGATTGATAAATGCGTCATCCACCTTTGAGATCATAAGTTCGATATCGAACTCTCTTCGTTGCTTACTAGCGTTATAGCCAATAGTAATCACTACTTCATCAAATACTTTGGCCCCTCTCAATGCAATATCTTCATGACCTTTTGTAAAAGGGTCAAAGCTTCCAGGAAAAAGGGCTATCTTTTTCATACATTTAGCCCAATTGTATTAAATAAATCAAAGTGTATGTGTTCTTCTATTTCATCGAAATTAAAACTAAAATTTACACCTGCAGGTCGTTTACCGGCTACAACTTCTGGAAAATAGGCTTTTAATGTATTAAATGTTTGATCATTATTTTTTATATCTCCCCAAATATTGAGCTGCGCTTCTCTACGATCAAGATTGAGCTCATCCATTACTAGTGAACATGTATATAAAATATCTTCGGCACTGGAAAAATGAAAACTATTTACATAGTAGAGTACCTTTTCTTTTATATTTATTAGAGTAATTATTGAATCGGAAATATTTATATAAATATGATTTGACTTAGTTTCAGTGTTTAGCAAGCTTTTAATAAACATGCTAGTTTCATGTACCATTTTTGTAATAGGAGTCGGATAAATTTCTTCAAACCATTTAAATAAATCGTTATTTACAGCAAAGAAACAGGTGGCATCTACCTCATCTATCTGATAGCTGTTAAGCGTTTCTCTCTCGCTTATTTGGAAATTATATTGTGTAAATAATTCAGGTTTTATAGGTTCATTGATATATTGGGTAGGAACATAAGCAAACTTCAAATTTGAAAAAATAACCATTACATTATTCCAATAACCTGCATTTAAAAAAGAATGTGAGGTCCACACATTTTGCAGATTAATACTTAAGTTTTCAGAAGTAGTAGGTGTAGTAAATTTATGTTTTTCGAGTGCTAAACACTTTTTGTCTGTCACACTACTTACTAATATTACTACCCCAGCATCAGAAACTTTTATGGTTAGCTGGTACTGTGATAGCAGGTTTACATCCATTTGAGGGTCTTTGACCTCATATTGCAAAAATTCTTGGTACAAGGCGAAAAAATTTAAGTTTAGAAACAAAAAAAGCCTAGTGAATATAGGCTTTTTGTTTTTGATTTTAAAAGATTACTCCCAGTTTCCTGAAGTAGTAACTTCTGTTCTTGAACCGAAACGTAGAAATTTTCTTTTAGGTATCTCGCTTTCATCACTTCTTGAAATATCAAGTGGATATTTATCAACAACCTCAATCACATCAATCATTACTCCACTTTTCTCGATCTCATCGGCGAATATCTCGAATTTTTTGTCTTGGTTATCAGGGTCATTTTCAAACCTAGAAACAATAGACAGCTTATCCCAATTGTAGTTGAAGTAACTTTCTCCGAAAACAGAACCGACTACCGGCTCAATACCAATTGTATCTATTTCTATTCTTATGCTGTCCCCTTTGTAAAATAAAGGGTCGCTTCTATCTCTTGGCGTGATAATTTCAGTTTTCTCAGTTATATAAAGAGAATCAGTTTTAATGAACTTGATGAGTGTATCAAAACTACTGGTATAATCACCATATTTTGAAAGATAAGCTTTTTCTGCGTCTCTTATTAGCATCAGCTTTGTGATTACCCTTTGTTCATCAGCAGCGATTGCCTCTGCTAACCTAATTTTACTGGCAATCCCATCATATAAAAACCATCCTAAGATGAGGATAATTGGTATAAGTGATATAGAGAAAATTTTTGTTTTAGTCATCAGTCAAAATAGTTTTGTTACAATTATAGTAGTTTTATTATAGTAAAATATCAGGGTCAGGTTTGGGTAAAATATTGTGTTACTTTAGTATTTAATTGTACTATTTAAAGTAAAAATAGTACGTTGTGAATTTTTATCAAACAAAGATAAGTAAAAAAAGAAAATTAAAAATTAATTGCTCAGCAATAGAATGCAGAAAGGTGGAAAGGTTACAGTTTTTAAGCCTCTTACGATATTTTATTCTTTATAATGGAAAGTATTATCAATGAAACTGTATATATCAATCAAATAAATAAGCCACTCTCAATTTGAAAAGTGGCTTACTAGAAATTTTATAAAATGCTTACCAGAAATTGTAACCTAATCTTACACTAAAAGTAGTGCCCGGTCCGAATCGTGTAAATATTTGGTCTTCTGCATTGAAGCTTTCAAAAACTTCTTCGCGTAAGTCATTCAGGATATTATCTATTTTAATGCCTGCACGAAGTCTGGCTTCAGCACCAAAAGTTTTATTCGCATTAAAATTTAGACTGTGGAATGGTACAGAATATATATCTGGTCGACTACCAATACCTACGATTGCTAAAGTACGTCCTTGTACGTTGTAGAATATACCAGCATCTAGACCGTAAATGGGATTTCTATAAGATAAACCAGTGTTAATAATATAGGGTGCCTGTCCTGCCATGTCCCTAGTATTTTCGATATTTTCACCTTCTCTACTATTTAAAACGCGAGACTCAAATTCAACAGGGTTCATCTCGATTCTAGAGTCAGCAATAGTTATATTGCCATTTAGGGCAAAATTTTCTAATCTTGGCGAAATAAAACTCAAGTTTTTTCTAATTTCTAACTCAACGCCTAGTACGCGACCGTCTCCTACATTACGAGGTTGAAAGTTATTAAGAGCTTGAATATATTGAACAATTTCTATTGGGGCATCAAAAAATTTAGCAAATCCACTTAATGAAATTGTTTGACCTTTATCTTGAAATAATTCCCAACGAATATCGAAGTTATTAATAAGTGTAGCCTGTAAATTCCCATCCCATACTTGATTACCATCTGCATCAACATCTGGAAAAAAACCACCAATAAATGTTCTTCCAGTAATCGGATCAAGTATTTCGGCAAATGAAGCTTCTTTAAATGAAGGTCTTGCTATTGTGCGTGAATACGATGCCCTCACATTTTGTCTTTCAGTTAACGCATATATTAAATTAACCGCTGGGAATATATCTACATCATCAATTACTTTTTTGTTATCTAACACAACACCTTGTTGGTTTTGACCAGTGTATCTTTGTTGATAATTCTCCATTCGAACGCCAAAAATAGCTTTCAATGATTCTGTAGGCTGAAACTCAGTTGATATATAGGTTCCTATATTTGTAATATTAGCATCGTATAGATTTGTATTGATGGGAATAAAACGAGGGTCGAAACGTGTTCCTGAAAACCCGTTATCGTCATTAGGCCATAGGTTTTCGGGTCTAAACATTATATCAGGGTTATTAGCAGAAATATCTACACCTGAAGGGCTTATTTGGAAATCTTGAATATTATAATCTCTCTGTTTATATGTATAAACTCCTCCAAATTTAACTTTTGCATCACGATTAAAAATAGGGAGGTTTTTTTGTAGATCTACTTTGCCAGTTAAGTTTTCTTCTTCAAGAAAACGCCAAAGCCTTTGTGGCAGTCCAACTTCAGTTCCTATTGAAAAAGTGCCTCCATCTGTACGTATATTTGTTATACGAACATCAGGGTCAGTAAGCTTAGAACGAGTAGGAGATATTTTCCATTCTATTTGCCATGTATTTGTGTTATCATAATGAACACCATTAAGTAAAATATTCGTAAGTGATCGTTCACTGTATTCTAAATTGTATTGAGAAGCGGTAAAAACAGAACCTTGTCTAGATACATCTAAATCAAAGATACCAGCTTGTGATTCTCCATTTTGTGTATGTAGAATATTGAGTATATATTTTGCTCTTTCTCTTTTAAGTGCAATTCCCGCTAAACCACTTAGGTTAACAGAGTGGCTTCCTTTATCACCTCTTTGCAAAGAAAGTCTTTCTAATTGCGTGATACTTGGTGCTTGTTTTCTATATAAGGCATACTCAGCATCTTCAAAAAACTGCGTGTTGTTATCATAATTAATTGTAAAGTTGTACCCCCATGTATTTACACCTCCCGAAAATTGATTGCCAAGTGTTAAGCCTAAGCCTAAATTCATCAAGTTAGAATTTTGAGTAGGTGTCATTATGGGGTTGAAGCCTTGAAGAATTCCTTGATACTGTTGACCAATTTCTGAATCGGGCTTTCCAACTACATCAGAATATAGAGGTATATCTGCTATTCCTTCAGTAGGAATAGCACGTTGACCGTCATCGAAACCTAAAAAATCTGTACTACTTCCATCATAGCTTACATAGGCACTATTAAAGTGCATAGAGGGGTTAAATCCAGTACTTACAGAAACACTAAATATTTTTTCTTCAGGGAAATCTTTTGTGTTGATATCTACTACACCTCCTGTAAAATCGGCAGGTAAGTCAGATGTAAATGATTTTACTACTATAATATTATCGATCAAGCTAGTAGGAAACATATCCATTTGAATAGTATTTCTATCGGGATCTAGACCAGGAACATCTACTCCATTTAATATAGACTTAGTATAGCGATCTCCCAAACCTCTCACATAGACATACTTGCCGCCTTCAATAGAAACACCTGGCACACGTTTAACTGCTGCTGCAGCATCTCCATCTCCCATGAGGGAGAAATTAGCTGAGGAAATTCCGTCAAGTAAATTAGCCGACTTTTTTTTCACAGTTAATAAAGCTTCTTCTGAAGTTTTAATTACTTCAGCAGTAATGATAATTTCTTCTAGTGTTTCTACATCTTCTAGCATTCTTATTCCATCTAAAACTGTTACTTCGCCTGCTTTTACCTCAACATTTTCTATAAATAAAGTTTTGTAAGAAACGAATGAAACTTGGAGGGTATAGTTGCCAGGTTCAGCTTTAATTTCGAATTTACCATCGAAATCAGTTGAGGCACCAGTAGTAGTATTTTTTATTACTACTGTTACTGCGAACATGGGTTCAGCTGTAGCGTCTTCAATTACACTACCTCTAATAATTCCTTGAGCAGTAGCAATAGAAGAATAGATGAGGAGGGAAAGGGTAAAAAAAAGTAAACGAACTATAATCATAATACTCAACTTTAGTTTTTTAAAGTGCAAATAGAAAAAGCTCGCAAACTTAATTCAATAAGTCTACGAGCATAATAATGAAGATCTAAATAGTCTTAAAAGTCATCCAAACTGCCAGAAACTTGTGTCCAAGACCATCTTTCAAATTCACTAAGTGTTGCACCAACTGTACCAGCAGTGACGCCTGTTGCATTTGCATCAGTACCATTTTTAAATACAGCATCAAGTGAAATACCATCTGGTAAGATTACCTCAAGACCACTAAGCACTACTGTGCCAGTTCCTTCAGCATTATAATTGGGTAATACATCGTCTTCCATTGAGAAATCTCCTCTACCATCTGCTTCACCATCATTATTTTCGTCAGCAGCAGGATCAGGGAAATTAAAGAAGAAAATATTAGTAAGTGTAACTTCGACAGAATCACGAAGTTGACCTAGCTCTGTAGTTGTAGAGCCTTTCACAGAACCATTTTGTAAAGTATGACCACCACTACGTCTTGTGCCTTCAGGACCGTCAAGTTCAAGTGCATGATCTGGACTTTCAATACCTCCAGTAATTACTACAAAGTTATCTAAAGTACCAATCCAATCTGCGTCAGTGTCAATAGCATCATCGCCCGCATTCCATACTACTGCATTGTTTACATTTACAGTTCCACCAAACCACTCTATACCATCATCTTTATTAGCAATTACTTCTACATATTCAACAGTAGTAGCACTACCTACACCACCTAACGTTAAACCGTTTATTTCATCTCCTTCACCAATATCTGTACCACCATGTCTGATAGATACATAGCGAATAATTCCTGAGTTATCTGTTGGATCATTACCTCCGTAAAGACCATTCGTATCAGATGGAGGAATCCCTTCAATTTGTTTTGTTTCATTATCTCCGTCCACAGATATAGGTGCCCTACCACAAATAATTACTCCACCCCATAAATTAGAAACAGTTGGATTTAAGTTAGGACTTGCAATCTGGCCAGGCTGAATTTCGTCAGTAGTAGAAGTAAATATAATTGGATTAGCTGCGTTACCATCTGCTATAAGAGTACCACCTCTTGCAATCAATAAGGCAGTAGCATTTGCTCCTTGACCACCTTGTCCTTTCACCACAGTTCCAGCCTCAATGGTAAGAGTACCACCATCAAGTACTGTAATTCTACCAGCTAGAACATAAATACTATCAGAGCTCCAAGTAACAGCATCACTAATATTATTACTTACTATCACCTCAGGAGCAGGATCTACTGTTAAAGTATGTGTAAAAGTAGCGGTTTGATTAGTGGCATCTGTTAGAGTAAATACTATTGTATAATTACCAGGGGCAAAAGATGCGGTTGGTGCTGCCACAAACTCAGGAACTGTTAAAGGACTTGTTTGCCCTGTAAGGTCTTCTCGCAGAGCAGGGACATCTGTTCCGTTAACGGCTATTGCTAAAGAGGTTAGGCCTGCTTCAGCAGTTAATACTACATCAGGAACTCTCAGTGTATCACCAGCAGAAATTGTAGCTGTAGCTGGTATACCTGAAATACTTGGTGCTCCAGCAGGGGTGTCAGTAGCTATTACTGCAGCTGTGACCTCAGTTGACTTATTTTGCTGATCGTTTACAGTTAGAGTTATTGTAGTTGTACCAGCAGATGTTGGCGTATAATTTACTATTATATTGCCAGTGGTAGCTCCTACTGTTGGTTCATCGGAGAGAGTACCTACACTAGAATTTGCGGAAGCATAACCTCCAGGAATTACTACATTGAATGTAATAGCTGCTTCATTTCCAGTAGTTACAGAAACTGCTGGTGTTGGGGTTGTAACAGCCGGTCTATCTAAAACTGGATCATCATCATCATCATCGCAAGAAGAGACGATCAATAGCGATGCAAACAAAGCTATAAGTGAAAATAATTTGCTTAATCTGTTCATAAGATTTTACAGTAAAAGTTTCTAGTTGATAAAATAATAATTTGGCGCAAAGCTAATTGAGTGGGTAGTAAAATCTTGTAGATGATGTATTAAGATATTTTTAATGCTTGTTTACATTTCTTAACAGAAAATTAAAAAAGAATCAAAAC
>JBCDJE010000114.1:0-9695 GCA_038748185.1 Bacteroidota bacterium | reverse complement strand
TATTATTCTCTCTATAAATACTACTTAATATTATTAAAGCATCTTTTTCAAACTTTCCTGCATTATAATTTTCAGATAGGGAAAGCATATTCACAAAATGATGTTTAATACTTCCCATTTCATAAGGAGTAGGTTTCGCTGTTCCTATTGCTAGTTCTTTATAAATCTGTCTTGAATCGGCGTTGAGAATTACTGTATTATATTTTTCAGCAATTTTAACACTAAGTTCAGTTTTTCCAACAGCAGTAGGTCCTACAATTACAATGAGGTATTTCTTTGATGAAGCATTCATCGACATAAAATAAATTATTCATTTTCAACAAATTTAATATAATGCATTATGAACCTAGTGATTGATGCCGGTAATACTAGATTAAAAGCTGGAGTTTTTCTTTCAGGCAGGCTTACCGAAACTTGGGAAGGGAACTATAGAGATGATTTTCCGGTTTTTCTAGCAGGAAAAAAGCCTAGAGGTGTCATAGTAAATAGTGCAAATCGGCAATATAAAGAAATTCTTAATTACATTAATAATGATGCGACTGTACTTGAACTCACTCCAAGAACCCAACTACCAATAGTCAGCGCATATAATTCTCCTGAAACACTTAGGATGGATAGAATTGCAACAATAATTGGCGCATTTGCAAAATTCCCCGAAAAAAGTGTTTTGGTAATAAATTTGGGAACTTGTATCACTTATGATTTCCTCACCAAGGATATGGTATACCTAGGAGGAGGAATATCTCCTGGCATCCATATGCGATTTAAGGCTATGCAGCAATTTACAAATGTGTCGCCCTCAACAAATATAAATGTGAATACCTCGACAGACTTAGTAGGTAAAGATATAATAGACTGTATGCAGTCTGGTGTATTTCATGGGATAAGACTAGAATTAGAAGGAATAATTAGAGAATACCATGAAAAATTTGGACAAATTAAGGTTATTTTTTGCGGTCGAGACGCGTTTTTTTTTGAAAGTAGCGTAAAAGCTACCATCTTTGTAGATAAACACCTTACTCTAAAAGGGCTTAATAAAATATTGGAGGCGAATTAAAAAGGTGAGTTTATTGATATTCCAGTATTTTAAATTTAAGAAAGCAACTGTTTCTATGTGTTTAATTAAATTAGGAAGTGTACTAAGGTTAAAGTTTGTACAAACTGTCTTATGCTTTGCTATTTCCCAAGCTTGTCTTGGGCAAGGTGGTAGCTCTCCTTTCTCGGTATTAGGTATTGGTGATATAGAAAGCCAAGGAAATATCAGAAATGATGGAATGGGTGGTGTTGGTATAAGCACTCCACACCCTCTGTACGGCAATGTACTTAACCCGGCAAATCTTCCATATAACCAATATACTTTTTTTGATATAGGTGTATTTACTGAGTATAAAACTCTTTCAGAAGGTGATTTGGAACAAACTGATTTTGGAGGAAATATTAAGTACTTAGCGTTTGGTTTTCCTGTAAATAAGAACTGGGTTACCGGTGCTGGTTTACGCCCATTTAGTACTGTAAACTTCGAAACAACAACGACAAGTAAAGTTCCACAGGCACCTACATTTGCTGAGTACACTTATTCCTATGAAGGAGGTATCACACAAGTATACTGGTCTAACGGAATTAGAATTTATAAAGGGGTTACACTAGGTCTAGAGGCGGCATATAACTTTGGATCGTTAAAGACTTCATCTTTTAGTTCTTTAACTGAAGTTACATCTGTCTCAAATGTCGAGTTTTTACAGCGAGTAATCGTTTCTGACTTCTCCTTTAAACCAGGCATAAACTACTCTAGTAAATTGAGTGAAAAGATGATTTTAAACATAGGCATTACATATGGATTTGGAACTAGCTTCAATGTTCGAAAACACGAGGAAATAGTGAGGAACTATTTTGGAAACCAAGAGCTAAAACAAAGAGACACCCTCTCAAACAATGTTCGTGGTTCTATCACCATGCCTGCAGATTTATCATTGGGCATTAGCTTAGAAAAACAATACAAATATATAATTGGTATAGATATCAACAGACAATCTTGGTCTGACTACAGGGACTTTGATGGAGTAGCTGGGTTAAAAAATACATACACATACAGGGTTGGAGCGGAATGGGTTCCAGACGTAACATCAGTTTCAAGTTATTTTAAAAGAATTGCCTACAGAGTTGGAGCTTCTCTTCAGCAATTGCCTTTCACTATTGGTGGTGAACAGGTTGAGCGAAGATCTGCCAGTTTAGGTTTTTCTTTACCGGTAAATAGAGGATTCTCAAGCCTTAACTTCGCATTTATTTACGGTACCTCTCAAGCCGGTTCATCTAACAATAATGTTTCTGAAGAATTTATCCAAGTTAAGGTCGGTCTTACTGTAAATGACCGATGGTTTGTACGACGTAGAATTAATTAAAACAATCACAATTATGAAAACAATTCCTCTGTTAGTATTTCTTACTTCTCTGTTTACACAGAATTTATTTGCCCAAAGTGATGGTTGTGAAGATGGATGGTGTTGGGGTTCCGACCCTGGCACAACAAAAGAAAAATACACTTTATTTTCCGACGACATCCAGTTAAAGGATTTTGATCATGCAATAGAACCTTTCCAATGGTTAATTGAAAATACCCCCAATCTAAATGTGGGTTTATATATTAAGGGTGTAGAGCTGTATAGTGCGCTTCTTAAAAGAGAAGAAAAAGGAGATAAGGATAAAGATAAAATTATAGGCTACCAAGATAGAATCTTAAGCCTTTACGACGAGAGAGTAAAATATTTTGGAGAAGAAGAAGATGTAATTGAGCGAAAAGGAAGAAAGTTTTATTTCTACTATAAAGATAGAGAGGATCCAGAGAAATGGCAGAAAATGTATGCTGTATATAAAAAAGCTTTTGAGCTAAACGGTCCTAAGACTTCCCGGTCAAATATTACATTTCTTATGCTATCAGTAGTAAACTTAAAAGCTAGAAAGAAATTTACTGAAGAAGAAGTACTTACACATTATGAAGATATCACGGACAAGATAGAGCAAAATATAAATTCAACAAAAGGTTCAGAACAAGAAAATTGGGTAGAACTGCAAGATAAAATAGATGGCTTATTGGGCAAAGCAGTTAAAGTTGATTGCGATTTTGTAAGAGAGAAAATGGGTGAAAAATAATAAATGATGCGAGTGATATAAAAACTTCAAAAAGAGCAATCAAATATATGCTTAATGATAAATGTACTGATGATCCACTTTTCTTAAAAGCTGCAGAAAACGTTTTTACGGTTGAGCCAACAGCAGGTTTAGCAGGTACAATTGCTCAAAAGTACCAAATTGAGAAAGATTATGATAAATCTATGGAGTGGAAGAAAAAAGCAATTGAATTAGCGACAGATGATCCTGAGAAACAAGCTGAACTTACCTATGATATAGCTTTATTTAAAAGCATTCAAGGAAAAAAGATTGAGGCTAGAAAAGAAGCTATGAAAGCGATAGAGTTACATGAGAGCATAGCACCTAAAGCCTATGAAATGATTGGAGATTTATATATGAGAAGCGGTAAAGATTGTGGTGATCCTAATCCTGTAAAAGCTAGAGCTGTATTCTTAGCTGCTTATGATATGTATGCAAAATCGGGAAATTCTTCGAAAATGTCACAAGCCAGAGCGCAATTCCCTTCAGTGCAAGATATCTTCACAATGGGTATGAAAGAGGATGAATCTATTTCAGTAGGATGTTGGATTGGCGTTACTACTAAAATACGAAAAAGACCAAGCGAATAATGAAGTATTGAAATCGTCGGAGGAATTTGATAAGCGATTAACAAAAAGTTAGTCGCTTTTTTTATCGATGAAAAAATAGACAATAAGTCCTACAGTTACAGTAGCTAAGCCAGCAAGAGATTCTACTGGTTTATCTCGTAAAATAAATATGAGTGTCCAGCCAACTAAGCTAAGAAAGATAAAAGGGATTATAGGATACCCAGGTGTTTTGAAGGGCCTGTGTAAATCAGGTTTTTTAACTCTCAATACAAATACTCCGGTTACTGTAAGAAAAGTAACTAAACTCATTGTAAACCCTGCAAAAGTTAGTGCTTGATCGAAAGAAGCAGAAAAGATAAAAATAAGTGTAATAATACATTGGAATACAACCGCATTTCTTGGAATACCATTTTTTGTAAATGATAAAAATTTGAAAAACCTAATATCTTCTCCCATTACTTGCATTACCCTTGGTCCGGCAAAAACCATGGCACTTACTGTTGAGATTAACAGAAATGAAATCGTTAGACCCATAATCTTTCCTCCTGTTTCACCAAATATCTGAATAGCTGAAATATAACCAATTTCAACTTGTCCTTCCATACTACTCATTGAAGCAGTATATAAAAAAGTAAAGTTTAGCATTACATATAGGATCATGACTAATAATGTCCCTTGAAAAAGTGCCTTTGGTACATTTTTTTGTGGATTTTTCATCTCGCCAGTAATATATACTGCAGCATTCCAACCTGTGTAGGCATACGAGACATAAATTAATGATACTGCAAATGCAGAGGAAGTGACTATTTCAAAATCACCTGCTTGTGATAAAATTGAAATATCTTGCGGACTATCGATAGTAAAACCAGCCAGTATAAATAGAAAGATCAAAATCACTTTTACAGTCGTAAAAAGGTTTTGAAACTTACTACCAAAATACTTATTAGTTGCATGAAGTACGGTTAGTCCAACTACAACTATAGCAGCTAAATAAGTAGCATTAAGAGATGGAATAACGCTTTCAGCATATTTCCCTAAAGCTATCGCAGCCAAAGCAGTTGGTGCGGCGAATCCAACAGTAGCTGAAACCCACCCTGCCACAAAACCTATTGCTGGATGATAAATTTCTCGTAAAAAATGATACTCACCTCCCGATCGAGGGATACTAGCAGCTAGTTCGCCATAAGAAAGAGCTCCACATAATGCAGTAATACCACCTACGACCCAAAGCAGTAGTAAAGGAAATATAGTCTTAATATCAATTACCTGATACCCTAAGCTGGTAAATACACCTGTACCAATCATATTAGCAACTACAATAGAAGTAGCTGTATAAAGGCTAATCTTTTTATTTGAACTCATAAAATATAATTCTAACAGGGTAAAATCTAAATAGACAGAAGATGTGAGATAATCTAATTGTAAACTGGATTGGTAAGGAGCCTATAAAGTTATAAATCACGCATGAATTATTGACATAATACGCTAAAATCGATAAAAATAGTCATATTCGTATTCATTCAGATTTACTGTTTCGATAAGACTTCGAAAAATTCATCCAAACTTGTAGTAAGTATGTTTTTCACTTAAAAACTCCTTGAGTTTGTGTTTTAGCATGAGGGAAGTTAACATAAATAGGTTTAAATGGAATATCTTTATAAAATAGTTTGTAAAAAATTACCTCTAGTATAAGTGCTAAACACATACTAGAGGCATAATTTAAGTCGCGCTCGCTATAATTTATTAATTTTTTGCGAGTGTTTGGTCTCCCTTTAAAGATTCCAAATAACTCACAAGGCTTATTAATTCATCCTCAGTCATTGATTTATACAACCCTGAAGTCATAAGGGAATTATCCATTTCTTCGATACTTTCTATTTCACTGCGACTTAAGGTGATAGTAGTGCCACCCATTTGTCTCACTTGCAGTTCGTTTTCAGTTTTACTAACTATATAGCCTACTACTCTACTTCCATCTTTTTGGCTTATAACAAAACCTTCATAACCAAAGTTAATACCTGCATCAGGATAAATTATTGCTGAATAAAGTCCGTCTTTTGAAAGCTTATTACCTATTTCGGTTAAATCTGGCCCAAAATTAATTCCATTACCATTTACTTGATGGCAAGTACTACACAATTTTTCAAACACTTGTTTTCCATTTGTCACACTACCATTTTTCGCCACTAATGAAGCTATATCAGGAATACTTTCATCCTTATCATCATTAACAAACTTTGCAGCTTCTTTTCTAACTGACCCTTTATAAGCATTCATGAGTGTATTTGCAGCGATATTTACCAATTCTTCTGGAATCTCATTTTTAGAAAGCATGCCTAAAAGTTTATCTTCCGCTTCCCAACCTGTACCAATAGCTCTAACTGCTTTCTTTCTAATATTCATCTCTTGTGTATCGTCAAAAGCTATAGTCTTCAGAAATTCCCATGAGTCATTATCACCAAGATGTGTCATTGCTGTCATAGTGTTAGCCAATGTAATCTCATCAGTATTTTTTATCAATTTTTTAAAATGATTTATTCCTATCAGGCTCTTTAGCAATCTTGCAGAAGCTATTCCTACTTCACTATTCGGTTTGGCAAGCATTAATTCGGTAAGTGCTTCTTGTTGATCAGTTAACTGATATTTTTTTATCCAATCAATGTATTGTAGAGTACCATTTTTCTGCTCAAGCAGATCGTAAAGTATTTTCTTTAAAGACGCACTTGTAAGAACTGCCTCAGCACTAATATGATTAAGCACGAGTTCTTGCATAAAAGCTTTTTCTGAATGATTGGTATTTGCAATAGTGAGTAATACTTCATCTTTAGAGGCTTCATCGTGAAAATCTAAAGCTCTAAAATATTTTTGCATCATATCTTTAGATGCAGCAGGATGCGTAATAAGACTAGCTATTAATGGTAAAGCTTTAGCACTTCTTATTCTCCATATAATCTCTTGACCGGCAGGTGTATTCCAATTACCTTCATTCATTTCCATCCAATTAACAAAACAAGCTTCAGGATCTTCATCAGCGGCTACTCCCAAAGCTTCTAAAAACCATCTATCATTACCTTCATACTGTACAGCTAGCTCTGCCCAAAGTATTGGCATTTTATCACTTTTAAGCCTTGTTAAAGCTACCGCAGCTTCTCTCTTCAATTGCCAAGATGGATCTTTGATAGCTAGGCTAATTACATTACTCAGTTGGTTGTATTTTATATTTTTGGCTATCCTTAACCCTGTTAATCTAATGTCCTCATTATCATCGGTTAGTGCATAATTAATATATTTTTCAGTTTTTCCTTCAATTTTGGCAAGTAACCATAATGCTCTGGCACGTTCCCATTGTATATCTGAATTTAAAAGCGTAGCAAGTGCTTCTTCGGCATCTTTGCCCCAGTTGTGTAGAGCATTCCATGCTAAATATCGCGTTGCCATATTAGGGCTTTTCAATGCTTCAACAGCTCCTTTCGGACTCGATATATCTGTTGTTTTGATTGTGTAATCAATACCTTTAGGTGCAATCCTAAAAACTCTACCCTGTTGCTGATCTCCTGCTTGGTGTCCCCCTACTCCAGGATCATACCAGTCAGCTATTATTAATGACCCATCAGGAGCAACACATACATCAATGGGTCTAAACCAAGAATCACTAGTACTCTTAAAAATATTTTCTATGTAAGCCTCAAAGCCAGCACCTTTTTTCTTTACAGGATATGCACGAACCACATTAGGACCGGCATCGCAATGGATCATTTGACCTTGGAAAATTTCAGGAAGCAAGCTACCTTCATAAACAGCAAGTCCTGAAGGAGACCCCGCTCCTGTATAAAGGAGATTGGGGATTACACCCGGACTATTCTGATACCAATGTCTTTTAGGGATTTCTTCATGCATTCCTGTTCTTAAATTTCTCCAACCAGCTCCGGTCATTTCATCAGTATATCCATAATTTCCATATTCAATAATGTAATTTACCCGAACAGCTTTATTCCCATCGTCATCATTATCTGTTTGCCAAATATTTCCATAAGAATCAACTGCTACTTCATAAATGTTTCTAAAATTATGGCCTAATACTTCTAGTTCAGAACCATCAGGTTTACACCTAAAAAGCATACCTTGCCTATATGGGTTACCACTGTTATTAACAATATTGCCTCTTGTATCCTTAATAGGATTACCATTTTTATCTTTTATTTGCCCACCAGCATTTCCAAAATTAAAATAAAAGTTTCCATCAGGGCCAAAGCTTACTGCATGAAGGGCGTGATCATTCTGGTTACCTCCAATTCCTGTAAATAATACTTCCTTACTATCTGCTTTATCATCTCCATCATCATCTGAGAAAATATACATGTTTGGGCTTGCAGAAACCAGCACTTTATTCCCGAATACAGCAATCCCCATTGCCACATTAATTTCATTTCCTTGATAAAACGTCTTATTAATATCTGCCTTTCCATCTCCATTAGTATCTTCAAGTATAACAATCTTATCTCCTTCAGGCACTACAGCGTTTCCAACATTTAGCGTAGGCCTATAATTTATACCTTCACAAACCCAAACTCGCCCTTTTGCATCTACATCAATATTCGTTGGATTCACAACCATTGGTTCAGAAGCAAAGAGGGTTGCATCTAAATTTTCATAAATTTCAAATCCTTGTAAAGCATTTTCTACCTTTCTTTTCTCTTCTTCAGTTAACTGTTTATTCTCTTCAGTTTCGCTATTATTTTGTTGGCAGTTTTGTAAGCTAAACAGCAATAATAAAACTGGTAATTGCCCTAAAAAAAAGTTGCTTTTTATCAATAACCTTGTTTTTTTGTTAATACTTTTCATATCATATATTTACTAATTATTAAGATTAATGCTTAAAATAACGCATAAAATTGAGAAAGCCCTCCTGTTGTTTCTTGAAACTTCTTTTTATCATTCTCTTTATTACTACTAACTGTTTTAGTCAAAATAAGAAACTTAAAAAGTTTCATTTTGAAAGCCCTCAAATGGGAACAGTATTCCATTTCATCTGCTATGCTGAAGATTCTATAAAGGCAGCTGATGCAACTTTAGCAGCCATAGAAAGGATAGAAACACTTAATAATATATTGAGCGACTATCATCCTGATAGCGAGTTGAATAGATTGTGTAATAACATGGTTTCAGGAAAATACACAGCAGTAAGTGATGAGCTTTGGTATTTACTAAAAAAAGCAATAGCTGTATCAGCTCAAACTAGGGGGTTATTTGATGTAACTGCTGGAAACTGCATAAAGCTTTGGAGAAGAGCGAAAAGAAAACATACAATCCCTCCTAAAAAAGCTATTGCACAATGTAAAGAGGCTGGAGGATTTAATAATGTAAAGCTAGCTACTGGTAAACAGGTTACTTTTAACGTAGATGGACTTAAACTCGATTTTGGTGGAATTGCAAAAGGATATACTGCCGATGAAGTATACAAAGTTTTCTTAAAACACAATATTGAACGTGTATTAATAGATGCTGGAGGAGATATTTACTGTGGTAAAGCACCACCGCAAAAAGAAGGTTGGGAAGTTATTGTATCGTCAGGATTAAAAAATAAAACTAAAACATTACTATTAACACAACAAGCGGTAGCCACTTCTGGCGATATGTATCGTTTTTTTGAAATAGATGGGATACGGTATTCACATATAATTAACCCTCTTAAAGGCAAACCTTTAACAAAGCGTATTGCTACTACTGTAGTCGCTCCAAACGCAGAAAAAGCAGATTACCTTGCATCTGTGCTGAATGTTATCGGATTAAAAAATAAAGCTAAAAAAATTATGAAAAAGCATCCTAAATCTTATGCTTTCATTTTTGAAAAAAGGAAAAATAAAGTAGTAGAAAAATTTATAAATACTAAAAAAGCAAAACCTTAGGACTGAAGCGATTTAAAGTTATACAACCGTGTTTTACAACCGTGTTTTACAACCG